>SOIY01000064.1 GCA_004376785.1 Candidatus Stahliibacteriota bacterium
AGACTCGCAATGACAGGGGAAGAATAAGGTGCTGAGGCGTCGGGGTTTACTTCACGCTGATTTTTCTCTGCCTATTATAACCAAATACCTCAGGTGTGTACATCTCTTCAGCCTTTGTCGAAGGCATGGTAAACGAGCCAAAGGTCATTGCCCTGACCAGATAAGAAAAGGTGTGTTCACCAGCTCTTAAGGCATCTGCAAACAAAAGAACCTTATCATCGTAAATCTCCCAGTGGTCAAACGTTCCCCATGATGGATAATAAAAATAGTAATCATCATACTCACCTTCGTAATAATCTTCCACATGGTATTCATCATAATAATCCATATCACCACCCATCATCTTTAGAAGTTGTTTACTTTCAGTATCAAATGATGTATTTATAACCTCAACACCAGCAGGTAATGGGTCGTCAACAACTACAAAATTTCGTTCTTGAGGTGTAATAACACTTAAGGTGACTTTATAGATTTTGCCAGCGCTCAGCTCATTGCCAGTTGAACCTTGTATGAGCGGTTCCATGACCTTAAATACTGCAATACCTTCATCCCTTGGTTTTAATTCACGCTTTGGTGCATATAACATTCTCATACCATAGTATAATCTGCCATCGCCGCGTTTTTCAATATTGACTGACATCTGCTTCCCTTTTTCCAAATCAGCAATTGGTAGTTCTTGTCTTCTTATCTGCAGGTCTCTTCCTTTAAAGATTTCTTTTACAATCTCTTTATTTTCAAGATAGATCAATGCCATGAATTTAGGTGTTTGTTTTTCATAAACCTTAAAATAGGTATTAAGAGCATCAAACACATAGATGTTTTCCTGGGTTGAACGCCATCTGCCACCTTTTCTTTCATTAACCAACCATTTTATGATCTTTTCCGCATTTGCAAATTCACCCTTTGTTTCAATCATCGCCTGTAGAATAAGCGCGGTTGTCCTTACATTTGAATGCCATATCCATGCCATACCGATTGCATTTTCTTCTTCAAAATGCGCAGTTGTGGGAGCCATTTTTATTTTGTTAAGTAATATTCTTCTTAATTCCTTTTCATAATATGAATTGTCATAGATATGTGCTGCTTTGAGTAACAGGGTTTTGCCGAACAAAGAGATCTGGTCGCGCTTTTCAAATAATCGGGACATATAACCATGGTCATATTTATTCCATAAAGCAAGGGCATAGAGGATAAAACATTTTGTAGTTAACTGAACATTTTTATTATACGGATATTCCCAATCCACATTATCCCGACGCAGAACAGATTCTAAATATTTTAATGCGCTGTTTATCATATGTTGATCAACATGATATGTTTTGCCATGCGTTTTTCCAAGGGCATAAACAACATATGCAGTAAGCCATGAAGATGGTCGGTATGAATCCTTCCAGAATTTAAATCCTCCATCATAGCCCTGGAAATCCCTGAATTCTTTTATTGTTGTCTGGACTTCCTTTCTCAAGTTTTTGCCGCGTAAAGCAGACAGATTGAATGAATTGATTAAATCCTCGGCAAGGATGAAAGGTAAAATCCTTGATGTTTTTTGCTCAAGACATTCATAAGGATACTTGACAAGATACTCAATACCTGCTTCAAGACCAATAAGTGCTGATGATGATGTAGTAAATTCGAGGTAACCCACATCAGGGTATATGTCTTGGGGAACAGTAACTGCCTCAGATGCTTTGTCTGTGGTCTGATTGTAGAGCGCAACTGCTTCGGTCAAACGTGGTGAAATGACCGGAATCTTCAGTTCAAGACCGTCTGATTCTTTATTTAGTGTTACCTTAAAACGGAAGGTTGCCTTTCCTATTTTATCTGCATAGTATTTGAACCGTACTTCTTTTTCCTGACCATCCTGTACTTCAACGCTTTTTTCCTTCTCGCCTGTCATCTGAATATTTTCAGCAGACGCCTGGACAGAAACCTTACCTGACTTATGCGTATGATTATGGACAACAATCCCAGCTTCAAATTCATCACCCAGACGCGCAAATCTTGGCAATGCCTCAAGCAAGAGTAGAGGTTTATTGACCTTAATATTTGCTTCGCCTGCGCCAAATGATGAATTCTTTGTGTGCCCGGTTACCATTAATCTAAATGTGGTAAGATTTTCAGGTAACCTGAACTTTATTACTGCCTCGCCATTTGCATTTGTATAAATGTGTGGATTGTAATACGCAGTGGTCCGAAACTCTTTCCTGTAGGCAAATGTTTCACCAAATGCACCGCCGCCGCCGCGGTTCTCTCCCTTTTCTTCATAACTTCTTTGTCCGATAATATGAAGCCGACTTTCTGCAGTCTGAACTGAGAGAGGTCTGGAGCCGTAGAATATTGGAAATGGGTCTGGAGTTTGAAAGGCAATAAGGCTTAATACACCAACATCAACGACTGCAAGTACTACCTCGGACTTTACACCCCTACCCCTGGCATCCTTTACTTTTATCTTTACAGAAACGGAATCTTTGGGTCTGTACTCTTGTTTGTCTGTTGTAATAGAAATATCCAAGTGTTTTGTTTGGGGGTCAACTGAAAGATTCGCATAACCGATTTTGAATGAAGGTTTACCAATATCCTCACCCTCTTCATCAAATTTATCAAAACCTATTCTTCCCTGCAATAAAATTACTGAAACATAGATATTGGGCAGGTAGTCTTCGGTTATTGGTATTTCAATAACATCGCTCGAGCCAATCAATTCTTTTGTAAATCTTTTTATGATAAATTCACGCTCCACTGTAACCAGAGCGAGCGCCTTTTCATATGGTGATTTCACCAGAATCTTTGCTTTATCGCCAGGTTTATAATTTTCTTTATCCGGGATAACTTCAACACGGTCATCATCAGATCTTCTCCACGAAATATAACCTTTCCCTGTAGCATAGAAATAAGTGTCGGTTGTAATGATATTTTTCTTTGAATCTTTACCCTGAGCACGGATTATATAAAAACCAGTCCCCTCAGGCGTAAAAGATTTCTTTATTGCCTTTTTATCTGTTTTTACCTTAAACTTTTTGACTACACTATCTTTTTTTTCAGTAACCCATTCATATCTGCCTCCAACACCGGCCTTGCGTACACTTATCCATTCCCTTCTGATTATTTCAACCTCAATATTTTTTCCACCAATTAATTCTCCCTTTGATGTTGTTGTAATGAAATCAAAGTTTATTTGCTTCTTTGTGTCAATAAATGTTTTTTCTGGTTTTATGCCTATGTAGTACTCACCGCAATGGACAAGACAATTTGTGCGTCCTGATATGCTCTGCCGATTCTGCGCAGTCACTGTACCTTCAAGTGTGAGAATCATTGTTTGATTTACGTCTTCGTGCGTAAGTTTCTGCTTAATCTTTATTTTACCTTTTTTATCAAGGATACCTTTGCCTGACGCAATGACTCCTTCGAATTGCCAGTCTTCGTCATCATACCAAGTGTAAGGACCAAATTGGAAACCCTTGTGCCCGGATGGCTTATAAAATGAACGGTCAAGTGTTATTGTCCACTCTACATCCTCGCCAGACATTGGACCGCCATACAAATAAGAACCTTTTATCTCACCAGCGAATTCTTCGCCAAAAATATATTCTTCTTTATCACATTTTGCTTTTACCTCATACTGGGCTGGTCGATATGCCTCAACCCTGAATGAACCGTAGAATGTGACATCTGCATCTTTTGGTTTGGCAATGATCTCATACCATCCAGTTGGTGCCTTTGGGTCGATTGAAACCTTAAAATCGAATGAACCATAACTTGAAACTGAGACATTTTTATTGAGAATCTCTTCATTCCTTGAGTTGAAGACTTTGAGACCCACTGTTTTAATAATGTGGGATACATTCCATTTTCCCCGTTTCTTTTCCCTTATAATACCCTTAATGTATACATCCTCACCAGCTTTATAAATACCTCTTTCAGTAAAGACATATCCCTTGAATCTTTCTGGTTCTGGACGCCAGTCATACGAAATGCCAAAATCATAAGGATATATACCAGTTCCTTCATTAGATGCAATAAATGTCTCGTCATTGCCGCTTTTTGCAAATACCCATATCCTTGGTTTATCCCAATCACTTTCTGGAACCATGCCCAGTACTTTCCATCCTGGCGTTTCAACAAGCCCGTTCTTATCAGTGCTACCCTGCCACATAATGCGATTTTTATCATTACGTAATTCAACCTGTGCATTGGAGATTGGTTTTGCATTTTTTAAGGTTGTAACCCAGATAAGATTATTCTCTGATGAAAATTTACCTGATATGCCAATATTTGTAACCTGTAACAATCCTCTGAAATAACGTCGCCTGTGCCGCAACTCTTTTAATGCATCAATCTCAAAGAAAACATAGCCTTCATTTCTGTTCTGTAAGATTTCCTTTAATTCAAGAGGAAGCGTAGACTGTTTATTTCTTTTATCTTTAACATTCCATGTTTCATCAATGGCATAATTGAATACAGGAGAAAAACTCTTCCAGCCATAAAACACATTTTTACCCAAAATAGTAGGTATGATTTGATCCCGTGTTAAGAGAGCCAATCTCTTGCGTACCTTTTCGACATTGACAACAGTTAATGGATGTTGTTTGCTTGAATACGATTCAATAATTCCTCTTCCTGTAGGAATTGTTATGCGAGGGTCATAATCAGTCGTCTTGAATGTAACCTTAATATTCTTACCCAGTTTGTTATTAAATCGATCAGTGAGTTCTTTGTTTATTAAAACCTCATACTTTGTATCCGGGTTAAGTGGTATATAAAGATAAAGCCGATGTGAAGAATTTGCCCAGTTTGCATAGTGTTCAGGGATCTTTATTTCTGGTTTAAACGTAATATGTTTAATAAAATCCTGGTATACTACAGGATTACTGAATTCGAACTTAACCGACTCTTGGGGATTTTTGATCTTATCATCAATACCTATGAATGTAAAATAATTATATGTGGAAAAGACCATGGTACGTTCGTGTTCCAAACCAAAGTCACCAAGTGCGCCTGGTAGACCTTCTTGTAATTTGACCATGACTTCGCTTTGTATGGGCAGATTATTATCAGGGTCAATAACAATTGTTTTTTCTGGTTTCCAGTATTCACCCAGATCTTTAGATTCTTGTTCTGTTAAACTTCTGAGTTTGAGTGGAATTTGTTTTTCAAACCCCTTTTCATTCCGAATAATCAGTTTTATATATGGTTTTGTTTTATCATGTGACATTTTCTGGTTGAATAATAAATAAATGTTATGGTCTAATTCTACCCATTTCTGATTATGAAAGGGTTTTGAACTAATAAATTTTGGTTTTGCCGTTGTAAATTCCCAGGCATAATCTTTTTTGAGTGTTGTGCCCATAAGAGATTTTGTACCCTTTGGAACAACGCATCTGTATTTTGTCCCGCCTATCAATGGTTTATCTGGAATAAAGAAAAGCGTGGATGTGCCGCGCCATCTAAACCTTCCTTTTATTTTGGGTGAAATTCTTAATGGACCTTTTTTTTCAGATTCTGGCATGCCTTCAAGCGGAACCATAGGTTGATTAAATGATACCATAATCTCTTTTACTTCACTCAAGTTTTCAGTGCCTGCTTCAGGTGCTATATAAAGCACTTCAACATCTCTCTTTTCACCTTCAGGGATTTCAAAACCC
>SOIY01000253.1 GCA_004376785.1 Candidatus Stahliibacteriota bacterium
AAAAAACAGGAAATTGATAGATGAAGTTCGGGATGTGATGGATTAAACAATATATAAGGTGTCTGTGAAAAACTTTCTGATTAAACTAATCATACTATCAGGAATTTTGATAGGGCTGCCTTTCCTTGGCGTTATGCTTGCCAGTCTTCCTGTGAATCGGTATCTGGAATTTCCTCCTGAAACACAATACATAGATCATGCGCCTTTCTCCTGGATTGCCTTTACAGGTTATAGCTTATTTATTCTCGCTATAATATTACCAATATTTATAAGAATTTTAAGTTTAAGAAAAGATAAAAGAACTGCCTCAACTCCCGCTGATTTTTATAAATTTCCCTGGTGGGGATGGCTTGGAATCATTACAGGTTTAATAGCATGGGTCCTTGCATGGACTCGTTTCCCATGGTTTGCAGGATTTCAGCCCCATACTTTTACACCTTTATGGCTCTCCTTCATATTTGTTATAAACGCACTGACATATAAACGAACCGGAAAGTGTATGATAATCAATCGCCCTAAGTACTTCATTATGCTTTTCCCGGTCAGTGCAGCATTTTGGTGGTTATTTGAATATTTGAACCGATTTGTTCAAAACTGGCAGTATGTTGGCGTGCATTTTAGCTCTTTGGAATATTTCTTTTATGCAACCATATCTTTTTCAACTGTTTTACCGGCAGTCCTTGGTACTAGAGAATTAATACAAAGTTTCTCATGGCTAAATAAAAAATGTAATAATCTCATTACCATCGGCATTTTTCAGTCAAAGCCAATGGCTATGGCTGTTCTTATAGCATCAAGTGCAGGGATAGCATTGGTAGGAATCTGGCCGAATTATCTTTTCTCCCTCCTGTGGATATCACCGCTTTTAATTATAGTATCTCTCCAGATCCTGTCAGGAGGAAATCATGTTTTTTCGGATATTGCCCGGGGAGACTGGCGTCTGGTTATATCGTCTGCTCTGGCAGCATTATTCTGCGGTTGGTTCTGGGAAATGTGGAATTACTTCAGTCTGGCCAAATGGATATACAGCGTTCCATTTGTTCATAGATTTGAAATCTTTGAAATGCCGGTTCTGGGCTATGCGGGATATCTGCCTTTTGGGCTTGAATGCTCGCTTATTGGAGAAATATTAAGCCGAATCTCTCAGCCATTGAGAAATACGGGTTAGCATTTAGTGATATTATATGAAATCTAAAATCAACGCTCTTGTACTTGGTGCCGGAAATTTCGGGCAATACTACGCCCAAATAATTTCAAAGCTAAATAACGAAAAATTATCTATTCCTTTAATTGACAAGCTGATTATTACAAGAACTCAATTAAAAAGAGCACAAGAACTGGCTTCTTATCTCCGAAAAACTGACGATTGCAATGTAAATGATATTATTGCAGCAAAAGTTAGCAGTACAAATGATCTAATTGAAATATTAGAAAAATACCAACCAGAATTTATTGGAATTACTGCAATGGACAAAATCCTTGGAGATACAATTCATGCAATTTATTCAGCCCACGCATTAAAGTATGGTGCAGTATTGTGCGAAAAGCCTTTCAAAGCCACAGGGCCGCCAAAGACCCCGGAATGCGGCATCGACTGCTCCCACCGGGGCGTAGGCCCCTATGGGCCAGAGGCAACATCCCAGCTCCCTGTGCCTGCCCGCCGTCTGTCTGGCGGGTCCGATAACCTGTCGAGAGCCCCTCGGCCTTGAGC
>SOIY01000035.1 GCA_004376785.1 Candidatus Stahliibacteriota bacterium
ATTTGACATTTGAAATTGGGTATTTGATATTATTGCCCTTTTATGCTTCTACTCCCTTTTTTAACCTTTTCCCTCTTATTTTCCCTTGTTTACCCCTCTTTACCCATTTTAATTCAGCCCTCTTTCCGCCTTCTTAAGCCCTTTATATCTTTATATCATTGACCACAACAACAACCGGAGAAAAAGTTCGGTAGATTTGCTTGACATACAAATTTGAGTAGATATAATTAGTTATTCCCTCGCTGCCATATATGGCAGTTTCGGGATACTCAATTTCCCAGCCAAATCAAAGATATTAGGGGAAATTGGTACGGGGCGTGGCGCAGTGGCTTAGCGCGCCAGCTTGGGGTGCTGGAGGTCGCCCGTTCAAATCGGGTCGCCCCGATATTAGGCACAGGGCATAGGGTTCAGGAAACAGTATGCTGATTACCTGATATCCTGATCCCCTAACCTAAATCTCCCCGGCTTTTTGTAAGCCATGCTTTGCGCACAATGGACCAACCAACTCATATATCACAGTTGTTGCTGTTATTGTAGTAAATATCATCCCGCCGTATTCCGGATACAATGCCTTGGCAGATAAAGCAACACCCAGGGCAACCCCTGCTTGTGGAACCAATCCCCATGCCAAATATTTACCAATCCTTGCATCAGCATGACTTTTCCAGGCACCTATCTTAACACCGACAAATTTCCCAATAACCCTGAAAATAATATACAGAAGTCCCATTATTCCTATTTCTGGAATTAAACCAATTTCCAGATTTGCTCCAACAAGAATAAAAAAACATAAGAATAGAATAGGATCAACCTTGCGTAATGTTTCAAAAAATAATGTACTATCCTTTGAAATATTAGCAATAACCACACCAGAAACCATACTTGTTAATAATGGCGATAAATGCAATTTTATCGATAGCCCGACCACAAGGAGGATAAAACCCGTAGTAACAATAAGCAGTTCTTCTTTAGTTCTAATAAACCTTGAAAAATAGTGGAATCCAAATCCCAATATCCCTCCAAATAATAATGACGCTAAAATCTCTATCAAGGATCTGATAATAACAAGCAAGTTAAAATTACCACTACCTACGGCAGAGGCAAACGTAATGGCTAATGCTGAAAAAATAAGACACCAGGCATCATCTATTGCAACAACCCGTAAAAGCATTTCAGTAACTGTTCCTCTGGCTCGATATTCCCTAATAACCATTACTGTAGCTGCCGGTGCTGTAGCTGCAGCTGCGGCTCCCAATACAAAAGAAGGATGAATTGCCATACCGCTCAGAAGAAAATATATTACCATTACAATGGTTACGATAATCCAGGCAAAACTCGCCTCTAAAACCGAAATCCAAATAACAGGTTTACCTGCCGCCTTCATATCCTTGAGCGTAAAATTGGCGCCAAGGGAAAATGCAATAACACCCAAAACAAAATTTGAAATGAAATCTGAAAAACTAATTATTCTCAATGGCACCAGATTCAATAGTCTGGGTCCGATAAGAATACCAATTAAAAGATAGGCAGTTACTGCAGGAAAGTGAATTTTCCTGAGAAGTTTTGCGCCGAAATATCCGGTTATGATAATTACAGCTAAACCAAAAATACTATTCAGTTGATGCAATATCCCCGGCTTTGATTAAACTGTATTTTGTTAAAAGTGGACCAATTAATTCAAATATAACTGTTGTTGCTGCGATGACAGTAAAGATATAATTACCAAATTCAGGAAAGGTTGATTTTGCTACAAGCCCAATACCAAGTGCAACACCTGCCTGGGGTGTTAAGCTTAATCCAAGCCAGTTCTCAACCAGTTTTGGCGCATTGCTTATTTTCGCACCGATCTTTGCACCATAAACTTTTCCGATCACACGAAATATTATATAAAGCAGACCGACTATCCCCATTTTATAAAGAATACTAAAATCTAAATGAGCGCCTGCCAAAATAAAGAAAACAAGGTAAAGCGGAGCATCAACTGTCCTCAACATCTCAAAAAACTTATAATTCTCGCGCGCCAAATTAATAACAACAAGCCCCATCATCATCGAGGACAAAAGAACAGAAATATTTATGGCGATCGATAAACCAACATTCAAAAGTATAAAGCCAAATATATATACTAAAAATTCTTCTGAGGTTTTTACAAATCGATTTAAGAAAGAAAAAATGTAACCCAGGATTGCACCAATAATGAGCGCTCCGAAAATCTCACCGAGACCGGCAAAAATAATGGATATCTGGAATACTTCGGCTCTCATGGCATTGGCAAATGCAATGGCAAGAGCTGCAAATATCAAACACCAGGCATCATCAATCGCTACAACCTTTAACAAAAATTCAGTTAATAATCCGCTTGCACGATATTCCCTGATGACCAAAACAGTAGCAGCTGGTGCAGTTGCTGAAGCAGCAGCGCCAAGCACAATCGCTGGGTAGATTGGAACCTTAACGATAACAAAATAAACGAGTATAGCAGCAGAAACCAATACCCATGTTCCAAGAGCAGCAACAAGAGAAATCCACATAATTTGTTTCATACCTTTTTTTATTTCTTCCAAACGGAAGTTTTCACCCAGGCTAAAGGCAATGATACCTAAAACTAAATTGGAAAAAAAGTCAGATGCTGTGAAAATTTCTTCAGTGACTATATTTAATACATGGGGACCAATAAGGATACCAACAATAAGAAATGCAGTGACGCTTGGTAAGCGAACATACTTCAAGAGGCGTGCGCCGATAAACCCCAATAAGAGTATTAGACCAGCGCTTAGAAGTGTATTCACTTCTCTATAATATCGTGTTCTTTAAATATATAGATAAAAAGATCAAGCAGGGAAAGCATCCCGACCAATTTTTTATCGGAAATAACTGGTAGCATTTCGACATTATGAAGTCTCATTAACCGACGTGCCTCGTGGAGTGTATCAGTTTCCTTAACAGAAACAAAGTTTGTATTAATAATATCATCAACAAGTATTAACATTCCCATTTCTGAAGAAAGTTCAAGATTCAAATCTTCATCATCTGCACTTTCCACAAAAGGCATTCTTTTAACAATCTCACTTACTGATTTGGAGAATGGTCTGAAGATATTACAAATACCCCTGTAGTTCACTATACCTAAAAGAATATTTTGTTCATCAGTAACAGGAAACATATGTTGGTTGGTTTTTCGCATCAATTTTATTAATTGCATAAGGTTTGTTGATGGTTTAACTGTTAAAATATCTTTGTTCATTACTTCGGATACAGGCAATTTTTCAATCTTCATATTATTATTATATACAAAATCTAATTGTTTTCAATGGGAATTTTGAATCAAGCAAGCACAACCTTATTCCGACCAGATAGTTTTCCTTCATACATTGCCTTATCTGCTTTACCAATAAGTTCATCACGGCTTTTTGCATCTTCAGGATACGTTGCTACTCCTAAGGTCACCGAAATACTAAATTTTTGATTGCTATAGGCAGAAAATGGCTCTCTACTAACTTCTTTCCTTATTCTTTCCGCAATTAATGCTGCTGTCTTTTTGTCGGTATTGGGCAGAACTACAATATATTCATCCCCACCATAACGCGACACAACATCACCACTTCTTACAACCCTTTTAATTCTTTGACCAACATATTGCAACGTCTCACTGCCTACAAGATGACCAAAGTTGTCATCAACAAGCTTAAAGAAATCAATGTCAAGGAAAATTAATGAAATACTACGACGGGTACTTGTCCGATTCGTGAAAAATCTATCTAAAAATTGATTGCAATAACGACTATTGTACAGCTGGGTGAGATCGTCGATCAAGCTTGCTTCCTCCATTTTGCGGTATATTGCAGCGTTTTCCAGTGCAACGGTGATATGGGCAACAAGATTCTCAAATATCTCAAGGTCATCTTGTGTAAATGGCTCACCACCGACCTTGTTCACAACTTCAACCACTCCGATAATTTTATTTCTACTAATCATAGGAACACAAAGAATTGATTTTGTAGTAAACTTTGTTCTTTTATCAACGCCCGAGTAAAATCGCGGATCTTTTGTGACATCAGAGACAATCAATGATTGACCATAGCGTGCCACCCAACCTGCTACGCCCTGACCAACCTGTAATCTCATCCCCAGAATTTTTTTCCCTGCCGCACCAGCTGCGGCCTCAAAAACAAGTTCTCGTTTATCGTGATCGAGAAGTAATACTGACCATCCCTCAGCCTTAATCAAATCTGCAGTCTTTTCCATAATGATACGAAGAATTTCCTTTGGCTCTAAAGAAGAACTAATCGCCTGAACGATTTCATTAAGTGTTTGAAGTTCCTGAATTTTTTGTTTCAGAGATGCTACTATTTTTAAATTGGATATAATATTTTGCCGACGCTTACTCAGTCTTTCTATGACCTTTTTAAAAAAATCAATCCGATAGGGTCTATAAATCAACCCTTCAACGTTCATAAAAATAAGTTTTTCGTAATCAATTTGTAAAGCATTATCAGCCATAACAATAATGGGTATTGTAGCATCCAGTTTTTTAAGTTGGTCCAATATTGTAATTGCTGAACTATCGAGAATCAGTAGATCAAATTTTTTCTTTTTTATACTTCTTTTAATGTCATCAATCTTTACTACAGCAGTCCAATTTAACCCTAAATCTTGTAAATTGCGGGCTACTGTAGCAAGCCTCAAGCGATCTGTATCATATATTAAAGCCCGCATTAAATATTTGTGATTTCGTATACTAATTTTATATTCTTTCGTTGATTATTATAAAGGAAATCTCCGTCTATCTGGATATCGAAAAGCTCTGCGTCGGTAACTGCCTTATTTTTCTTCAATTCTTCCAAATAGTGAATTCCTTTTGGGACAATTGATATTTTATGATCCGTGAATTTATAGCCGTGGTTATTTTCTCTCAAATCATCAACGCTTTTAATGTACTGCTCAAAATTCTTTTTCTCGGTTAGATATTCAAAATTCTCAATGTTCAAAAGCATATTGGTCAGAGATGACAAATCACAAATAACTACTGAACGGCCTGGTTGCCGCTCCATAGAATAAAGAAAAGCATCTGCAATGATTGGACCAACAAGATCTGGATCACCGTGTGAATTAGCACAAAAAACGACATCTTTATTTGGCATCCCCGAGGCAATACCAACACCGATTCTAAAAAGACTTTTAAACTCCGGAGGCAACAAGGCATATGTAATACCATCAAGTTCGAGTGTTCGCTTGGCAACCTTAGCAAACCATTCGCGGTAATGCATATAATTTGCGCGGATAAACTCTTCAGCTCTTTGGACCATATCCCGAGCACACAGAACAGCTCTTTTTGCAGCATCACAAGCCGGAATGAGATCAAAATCAGCCCCTGTAAATATTGAAGACCGGAGTTTTATCCCACGACCAGTTACTGATTCAGTATAGAGGCGATTATATAAGGACATTGAGTTTTCTGCAAACCATACCAGACCGCCGTCTCCAGTATCTTTCAAAAGAAAACCCCCATATTTTTTAACAATATCAGCCATTTCTTTGGCGAATTTGTATTTAATTTTTTGTTCCCTTACAGCATCGTGCAACTTTGTACCCATATAGGAAGAGCCTCTAATATCATAAACCAGAATGGTAATGCATTTACGAAACGGTTCAATGTAATTCTTGATATCCTCAGGATAGTCACGGCCTTTCTTTGGTAGAGTTAGAATATATTTGCCTTCAAGAGATAAGATTTTCATATTTGCTAAATCATTTACTAATCTCTGTGGCTGGTCATTTGGCGGAGGCAGACAATTAACTATATCAAGAAAACATTGACCAATGTACTGGGGAATAATTACCTGTTTCATAAATGAATTGTAAGCTTCCTTTATTTTATCAAACTTAATTTCAACAGACAATAGTCCTCTCTTTTCGAACACATTGAGTAATGAAAGACTGCGACTTTTTTGCCGATGCAATTGCTCAAATTCCTGGGTTAATATCTTGGCGAAAATCTTATTTTCCTCTTTGGTTAGAGACCCGAATTTATTATAAAACATAAAATCATCGAAAATTTCATCAATTTTTATTCTTCTATCAGAAGTTCTTTTTTCAATACTGCATCTAAAATCCTCTTCCTGCTGCAAAAACATATCTATTTCATCACGTCTTTTTTCATAATCTTTAAGATGATAAACATTTCCGAGAAAAAGTCTATCAAATCGTGAAAATAGATTTGATGTCTTTTGAGTAATAACGTTAATATCAACTCCTTTTTCGACCTCATGTTCTATTATATCTTTTAGACCCTTCTCTACCTCAAGATAAAGGTCATGGAGTTGTTCTTTTAGTCGTAAAGCATAGAGATCAATATTTTTAAGTTCCTGCTCCATCTTACCCGTTATCTCCCGAAGGATAAGAGATACCTTCCTAATCAATTTCATGAGTGATGCTTGAGATAAGTAGTTTAAATACACTTGTGGTATTTTTCTAATTGCATCTTTAATGCTTGTAACACCAAATCCTGCAATATCAGATAATAAATCGTCTAAAAGGTTTTCGGCGCGGGCGATCATGATACTTCTGTGGACACTTAAAAAAATCTCGGGCGAGAAGGATACCTTTTTCAATTCTTTATTAAATCCCTGAATATAATTTATCTGCCCCGCATTTTCGATCAACTGCACAATTTCATCAGCACACTTCTCAATTAAGGTATCAGGAATTGGCAACCCCATTTTCTTGTGACCTATGTAGAGCGCTAATTCGTAACCCTTATAGTTTGGTAACCGATGTCCCAGCCAGATGACAAAGTTAACTCTGTTCTCAAATATCTTAATTGGTTCGTCTGATATGTCCAAAAAGGCTAATCCTTGTTTTATCGCTAATAAATTATTTGCGTATTTTTCTTCGTTAATAAACCGCTCTTTCAGTAATTTGCAGTACTGACAATTTTCTTCGATATAATTCTGAACGTCATGAATTAGAAATTTCTTCATTTCACAATCTTTGTTGATACTTCAAAAAGCTGTTTACCACGTCCACCTTTTTCATCTCTTATTTTACCGGTTTCATCTATTGCTATGTCAAAAGCGCCTAATAGAATTTTAAGGCTGCCCGAACGTGAAACTTCCTGGCCCAATTGTTTAACAAAAATTTTGTATAAATCGAGTATAAAACCTCGTTTCGTTACCTTCTGTTTCATCCAGTATTCTAACCCTTGCTCAATACTAAGTGACAGAGGATCTATTCTCAGACCTTCTTCACTGAGAAAGGAAAATTTATTCACATTTAATAAGAGATTAAAAAGTGTCGCATCATCACAAATTATTGTCGATTTTTCCTTTGCCCTGACTCGAGAATATAAATTTGCCTCTCTAACAAGCATACCAGTTAGGTCAAGTTCACCAAAAGCATTTTTATCTAAATAAATCTCTTTAGGGCAGACTCCTGAAGCAATACCTACACCTATCTGAAAAATTGCTTGGTAAGATGATAGTAATGTTGCATAGGTCACTCCTTCGAAACTTATTTTTCGCTCCTCAGCTTCACGAAACCAATCTTGATATTTATTAATATTTTCCTGCACAAAGTTTTTAGCACCTTTTACCATCTCAACTCCACAACGAACAGCTGATAAAACACTACCTGGTTCGAGCTTTATTGTATTGTAATTTCTTATATCATAATGATTTACTGCAAATAATACAACACCACCGTCTCCTGTGTCCTTTATGGGAATACCACCATATCTCCCAACAATGGATAGCATAGATTGTTGAAAATAATTTCTTATTTCACTTTCCCGCTTGGCATCCCTTAATTTTGTTCCCATAAAAGTCGAACCTCTGATATCATAAACAAGCACAGAAGCTAAATTTTTATAGTGTAGAATATTCGAAGCAGAAACATCCCTTCTTCTTTGAGTAGTCTTAATATTTTTTTCAATCATATAAACTTCACCTGACAGCGATTCTTCTGCAAGATAACGGACCCCTTCGCTCGGTATTACATCTGACAATTTAGGGTAGTATTCAATTAGTTCTTCCAGTAGAAACGTCCTAACCAGAGGTACTATTACTTCATTTGCTATCTTTTCAAATTTATTATTGATTGCATTAGTATTATATCTTTCTTTTAAAAAACCGATAATACGATATTTGTTCATAACCTCCATCGCCGTCTTGTTATTTCTTATCTCATTAATAGTATCTTTTATTAACAACTGAAGTTGATCGTCAGCAATACTTTTATTTTTATTAAAAGATAATATTATATAGGAATCCCATTCATTTCTAAAAACAAATTCCAATAAATCTTTTGTTTTATAACCAATAATGTGATTTAATTCACCTTCTTTCTTTACAAATTCATGGTATTCATTTTTTAGAATTTTGAGGTCATAGCCGTAAATTATAAGATTAGCCCGTAATTTTTTTATCATGCTATCCATTGGTTCCTCGGTTGAAAAATGTTCGGTAAGATCAATCAATTGTTCTTCGATAACCTTGGTCGTATCTTTTGCTTTTCGTTTAATATCCTGGCGTTTTCTTTCAATTATCTCTTTTCTGTTTTCAATTATTTTAATCATTTCATACGCCTTTGTTTTTAGCAATTTCAATATTTCAGAAAGACTATCATTATCAGGAAAGAAAAAGTAGGATTTAAAGATTTTAAGAACTTCATCCTTGTTTAAAAATGTTGTTCTACTAATTGCAGCCATAATTTTGTCTTTTGTGTCTGTATAATAGGAGGTAGTAATGTTTTTAAAAATAGCGCTAAACAAAGGTTCTGGCAATCCTTTTTCAAGAAAACACTTACTTAGCAATTTCATTGTTTCCGAATGGTTACATTGTGGTAAAAGTGGAATCTTTGTATAAGAATCTACTATTAATGTGTCCATTACAGCCATATTATCAGCCAGTGAATGCCTGATATAGCTAAATAATTGGTTAACAACAACGCCTAAACGTTCTGAAATTAACATCTTCTTCATAAGCGGTACATGCCTGGTCTGTTGCTTTAGAAGATCACGTAGAAGCTTACGGTTGACTATCTCAAATATTAATATTCTGTTATTATCGCCTGCCACAAACTTTTCGTAGATTTCAAACAAATTTTTGCTATACCTTTCAAAAAATTGATCCCATTTATCAATTCTCGATTCATCTGATAAAAAATGTACATAGTGTGTGATAAATTCCTTTTGTAGTGTAAAAATTTTCCGTCCAAAATAGACTAATTGTTTACCGCCTTTTTTCTCAAACATCTCGATAAAACTGTCATCTTCACAAATCTTTTTCAGTATACTGATATAACGTTCAAAATTAATTGTATCACGATAAGTATTTTCAAGATCTTTATAGTATGGAGTTTTCTGAATCAGGACATCTTCAAATTCATTTCTTAGCATTATACCGTTCCTTTGCCGCTATATGTTCTCTGTAAGTTTTTGAAAAGTGATGTCTGCCATTCCCCTTGGAAACGAAATAAAGATAATCAACATCTGCAGGCGAAATAGCAGATGCAATTGAATTCTCACCTGGTGAGCATATCGGTCCAGGTGGAAGCCCAATATGGAGATATGTATTGTATGGCGAATTATACTGCAGATCCCTTTGAGTTAATTTTGTTTTTGTTTGATATTTCTCGTAGTTGATATTTTTCAAAGCATAAAAAACTGTTGCACACGATTCCAATGGACGACCAACCTTAAGTCTGTTAATAAATACCCTGGCAATGATTGGTCTTTCCTCTTCGAACTTTGCTTCTTTCTCAATAACGGAGGCTATTATTATAACCTTATTAATTGAATTTGGATCGTCAAAACCATATTTTTCAATATGTTTATTAAAATTTTTTATGAATGTACTGACCACGGCAGAATCGGTTTGTGAAATACTAAACGAATAGGTATCAGGGAAAAGATAACCTTCTAGCGAAGAAACCTTCAGCCCTAAATCTTTGATGAAGTCCCTATCATTGCATAAGATAATGAATTCTTCTTTATTAATGACCCCATTAATACCAAGTATCTCAGCTGTCTCATAAATTGTAAACCCTTCAGGTATGGTAATAATAATATCAGATTTACCACCGCGAGTAAGTTTATTAATTACATAAATAGGATTTTTATATTTCTGCAATTCATATGTACCAGATTTCAAATGTTTCTCTTTCCCGGATATTTTTAGCCAGAAAAGAAACTCATTGATGTCGCGGACAATATGATTGTCTGAAAGATATTGTGCAATTTCTCTTGCGTTGGCATCCTCTGGTATAGTAATTTCTATTCTGTCAAAATTAATAGGTTGCAACCAGATTAAAAATATTAAGATTAATATTGAAATTGCTATTACTTTCCTCTTCATATTGTGCGTGCGGGTTGCGACTTCAGGTATTCATCAAGCATGATAGAAGCAGCAATCTGGTCAATCTTATCCTTTTGTTTTTTCAAACCAATATCCTTCATGATTTTCAGCGCATACCTACTGGTAAACCGTTCATCCCACAGTTTAACCTTGATATCTATCGATGTTCTAAACTTCTTTAAAAATCTATGTATTTCCTGTGACATTTCTGTTAACTCTCCTTTATGTGAAAGGGGATTGCCAACGATCACAAATCCTACATTGTTTTCCTCAATGATACACTTAAGTCGTGCTATAAGATCTTTTTGAGATTTGGCCTTTAGCGTAAGTAATGGTTGCGAGATCACACAGAGCGAATCGCTGATCGCAATCCCAACCCTTTTCTTGCCATAATCAATAGCCATAATCCTCATATATCTCTCCTAATTCAGACACATAATATTGTGTACAAGATAACCTCACTTCGTTCGGCTAATAAATTATAATGAAATATCCTAATATGTCAATATTGTTAACTAATGGAAATCGCATATAGGTATAATTACGCAATATCTGAAAGATGGTATGATATAAACTCTCACCCAATGACCAATTCAATCATATCTGCCAACCATTGACTTTGCCTGCGATATACATAAAATAAACTATGGGTTATGTTACTATTATACGTCCGCTTAATTGTGCAATAACATTCGTGTCCGTATTAGTCGGCGCATGGATCACCACAGGTTTTATATATACACCACAGCTAATTCTTGCTGGTATGATCGGTTTTATTGTTTGCGCATTTGGCAATATTGTCAATGATCTGTATGATATTGAAATTGATAAAATCAATAATCCTGATCGGCCGTTGCCATCAGGTAAGGTTAATAAAAAAATTGTGATATCATTGGCACTTTTTTTCTTTATAATCTCAATTCTATTTTCTATCAGTCTTGGCTTACCTGTGTTTTTACTTGTACTTGGTGTTCTGATTTTGCTATTTATCTATGCCCTCTATTTCAAAAAAACAATAGCAGGTAATTTTGTAGTATCAATAATTACCGGACTAAGCTTTATTCTCGGCGGCATCGTTGAAAATAACTCCGCATGCATATTTCCATTTCTCTTTTCTTTTTTTATCCATATGCCGCGTGAAATAATAAAAGACGTAATTGACATTAAAGGCGATAAATCGGCTGGCATTATCTCTTTACCAATTCTTTTGGGTAAAGAACGGTCATTTAATATCAGTGCCCTCCTATTAGGCATTCTATGTATTTTACTTCCGCTGCCATATATTATGAAAATTTTACATTTACAATACATGATAGTAGTATTAATATTTGCATACCCCATGATTATCTATGTAATCTTCAGACTTTTAAAGAAGCCCCAAGAACCCGTCTTAGCCAAATTGAGCAATCTTCTAAAAATCTCCATGGCAGCAGGGCTTGTGGCAATGATATTATGATAATCAAATCAATTATTTTAGGTATTGTTCAAGGATTGACTGAATTTTTACCGATATCGAGTTCTGGACATTTGGCTATATTAGAAAAATATTTTGGTATCACCGAACCAGTCGTTCTTGCTACTTTTTTACATTTTGGCACATTTGTCGCTACTGTAGTCTTTTTCTTTAAACCAATCATCGCCATAATCAATGGTCTGGTAAAAGGAGAAAAAGAAAGTGTTGATTATGTTATTTATATTATTGTTGGAACAATTCCTATTGTACTCTTTGCAGTAATTTTTAGAACCCAGATAGAACAGTGTTTTACTGATATACCAATAGTTGGAATTTTCCTTGGTATTACAGGATTAATCCTCCTTTTGACCAGTATTGTCAAAAGAGGTGACAGAAAAGTTAAGCTGTTGTCGGCCATAATGATTGGTGTAAGCCAGATGTTTGCTGTGTTCCCCGGCATCTCGCGCTCTGGTATAACCATATCAACCGGGCTGTTTTCAAAAGTGAGCCCTGAAGAATCATTCAAATTCTCCTTTTTACTATCCTTACCTGCAATTCTGGGCGCCAATCTTTTAAAATTAAGAACAATCTCACAAATAAATGACTTTCCAAGCATAATCATTGGCATGTTCTGTAGTTTTATATTTGGTCTTATAGCACTCAAAATCTTAAAGGGTATAATACATCGAAGATTCCACTTATTTGGAATTTATTGTCTGGCTATAAGTATAATAATATTATTGCTAAAATGAAAAAAACAGTTATTATTTTATCATTGCTTATTATCATTACCAAAGTCTTTGGTGATATAACTAGTTACCGAAAAGGTAATCTGGTTATCGAAAATATCCCTGAAATTCCATCATCACTCATTAAAAAATTAACTCCTTATCAGAATACACGTTACGCTTCTTTTCGCGATTGGCTGCCCAATGATAAGGGTATGATTATCCGTACAAGGCTTGGTAATGTTTCTCAGATTCACTCAGTCGAAACACCAAAAGGTTTTCGCAAACAGCTGACGTTTTCCAAAGAGCCTCTTGATGTTGCCACTATATGTCCGAATCCCCAGAATCCATTTTTCCTTTTTACTCGGGATTCAGCTGGCAATGAAGTAGACCAAATCTACAAATTTAACTATATAACAGGCAAACATCAACTTTTAACCGATGGTAAAGCCAAACACCTCACACCGGTCTGGTCACACAAAGGAGATAAGTTTGCTTTTTCCCGCAATATACAAAACACCAGAGATTTTGATATTTATCTCGGTACATTAAAAGGCGAAAAAAGCTTCCAGCGGATTTTAGAAAAAGGAGGTTATTGGTACCCGGTAGATTTTTCCCCGGATGATAAAAACCTGCTCGTAAAAAAATATATCTCGGCAAATGAATCTTATTACTATGTTTTAGATATTAACAAAAAGACAATAACCCAGATCAATCCTGTAGACCAGAAGATTGCTTATGGTCAAGCATACTGGGAACGAAATGGAAAAGGGATTTATCTGGTCTCAAACCAATTCAGTAATTTTAAACAACTGTTATATTATGAACTGGAGACAATGCATAACGATATTCTCACAAAACAGATTCCATGGGATATTAAGGAATTTGAATTATCTACCTCAGGTGATACAATTGCCTTTGTCAGTAATGAAGATGGGATAACTAAATTATATTTTTTAAATACTAAAACGCGCATAATAACACAGGCACACCTGCCTGATGGTTTGATCTATAATCTGAAGTTTAAACCCGATGGAACGCAACTTGCCATGGTCATCAATACACCAACATCACCGAGTGATGTGTATACCTTGAATCTCAAGGAGAAAAAGTTTATACGCTGGACCTATAGTGAGGTCGCCGGCATTGACACAAGTAATTTTAGCCAGGCGCAACTGATCCATTATCAAACCTTTGATAGTATTGATGGAAAACCAAGATTAATCCCTGCTTTCTATTATAAACCCACTATCTTTAAACCGCCATACCCGGTTTTGATCATGTGTCATGGTGGTCCTGAATCACAATATACTCCAGGTTTTTATACAATAACACAGTTTTATTTAAATGAAATGGGAATTGCAGTAATCGCGCCTAATATTAGAGGTTCCTCAGGTTATGGCAAAAAATATGTCGCACTTGATAATGGATACAAAAGAGAAGATGCTGTTAAAGATATTGGTGCACTCCTTGACTGGATTGACAAACAACCAGAACTCAATGCGTCTCGCATATGTATTAAAGGTGGTTCATACGGCGGGTACATGGTTCTTGCGTCCATGATTCATTATAGTAATCGCCTGCGATGTGGTATGGAATCTATAGGTATAAGTAACTTTGTTACCTTTTTGGAAAACACTGGAAAGTACCGACAGGATCTAAGAAGAGTAGAATATGGCGATGAACAAGACCCGCAGATGCGTGAATTTCTAATTGAAATATCGCCATTAACCAATGCACACAAAATAATCAAACCTTTATTTGTTGCACAGGGTCTGCACGACCCGCGGGTACCAGTTACAGAAGCCGAACAGATTGTAAAGGCAGTCCGTAAAAATGGAGTAGATGTCTGGTATCTGCTTGCTGAAGATGAGGGGCACGGTTTTGCAAAAAAATCAAATCGGGATTTTTACATACAAGCACAAATACTATTTCTTGAAAAATATTTGTTGAAGTAGAAGGGAAAAGAAGGCTTAAAATGGCTCAAGAGGGCGATTAAAGGCTTGAATTAAACCTTTTGAATTTTGGAATTTGAGATTCGAATTTGTTTATGTCTCACCTCGAGTGTTCGACACGAGATGGAATTTCGAATTTAGAAATTAGTATTTTTCCGCCTCTGGCGGAAAAGGAGGTTTTTTTATGAAAATCTTAGTTGGTTATTATTCAAGAACAGGTAACACAAAAAAGATGGCAGAGGCAATTGCCAAAGGAATCAAAAAAGAAGGTATCGAAGTCGATCTACTGGATGTAAATAAAATTAAACCAGACGATCTTTTAAACTACGAGGCACTAATATTTGGTTCACCTACATACTATGGTGTAATGGCTGCCGAATTAAAAAAATTACTCGATGAAAGTGTAGCATACCATGGTAAACTATCTGGTAAAATCGGTGGTGCATTTACGTCGGCTGGTGGTATTGGAGGCGGTGCTGAAACTACAATACTCAGTATTCTCGAGGCATTCTTAATCCATGGCATGATCGTAATTGGAGAATCTGGTATATTTCATTACGGTCCAGTATCAATCGGATCCCCTGATGAAAAAGTATTAGAGTCATGTACCAAATACGGCATAAAAATCGCCCAGTTGATGAAGAAAATATGTAGCGAATAACTCTTCTATAGTACTCTATTAGTAACATTCTATAGAGCGATGAATACTTTTTCAAAGCTCTCACACAAAAGCATTGACAAACCACTTTAAATATGTAGAGTTGGCTAAAGGAATATAATATGAAATCAATTAACAATAAAAAGAACAGCGATCAAGGCAAAGAAGGTTTAATGCCTGAGAAGGTAAAAATACTTCTTGTTTATCCAAAGTTCCCGGAGACTTTCTGGAGTTTTAAACATGCCTTAAAATTTATCTTTAAAAAAGCAACTAATCCACCTCTCGGGTTATTGACTGCAGCCTCAATACTTCCTAAAAAATGGGAGAAAAAACTCGTGGACATGAATGTAATATCCCTGACTGATAAAGATCTTGAATGGGCTGATTTTGTCTTTATCAGTGCTATCTCTATCCAAAAAGAATCTGTAAAAGAAATCATAACCAGATGTCAAAAAATGGGTGTTAAGATTGTTGCCGGAGGACCTCTTTTTACAAGTAACTATAGCGCGTTTGCACAAATAGACCATTTGGTTCTGCATGAAGCTGAAATCACACTCCCGCATTTTTTAGAAGATTTGAAAAATGGGTGTGCTAAACATATTTACACTTCTAATCAATGGGCAGATATAAAAAAGACACCTGTACCGCAATGGGAATTGGTCAACATGAAAAAATATGCATCAATGAACATTCAGTATTCACGAGGATGTCCATTTAATTGCGAGTTCTGCGATATCCCTCTATTCTATGGTCACAAAGTACGGATAAAGGATAAAGACCAGATAATAGCAGAATTGGAAAGCCTCTTTTTAAAAGGGTGGCGGGGTGAAGTATTTTTTGTCGATGATAATTTTATTGGAAATAAAAAAACCTTAAAAAAAGAGATTTTGCCTGCTGTTTTTCAATGGATGGAACAGAAAAAATACCCCTTTTCATTTTTTACACAAGCATCTATTAATCTTTCTGATGATGAAGAACTTATGCAATTAATGGTTCAGGCAGGATTTGATACAGTGTTTGTCGGTATTGAAACTCCAGATGAAATAACTTTATCCGAATGCAGTAAATTCCAGAATAAGAACCGTGATTTAATCGCCTGTGTTAAAAAAATACAGAAATTTGGTTTACAGGTACAGGGAGGATTTATTATTGGTTTTGACAGTGATACACTTACAATTTTTGAAAGGCAAATTATGTTCATTCAAAAAAGTGGTATTGTCACTGCAATGGTCGGTTTACTAAATGCCCTCCGTGGTACAAAACTTCACCAGCGTCTTGAAAAAGAAAATCGATTGTTAAAAGAAATTACCGGTGATAACACAGATTGCTCAATCAATTTTGTCCCTAAGATGCAATATAAAACACTTATGGATGGTTATAAAAAGATACTCAAGACAATCTATTCTCCTGATTATTTTTATAAGCGGGTTAAGGAATTTCTAAAAGATTATGAGCCGTTACAGAAAAGGAGATTTCGATTTCGTTTCAGCTATCTGGCAGCGTTCTTTAAATCTATGCTATTTCTCGGGATATTAGGGAAAGAAAGGTTTCATTACTGGCGGCTTTTACTCTGGAGTATGTGCAGCCGGCCGCGACTCTTCCCTCTGGCAGTCACCTTTACGATTTACGGCTTCCATTTTCGAAAGGTCTTTGAAAAATACGTGTAATATTCTCAAGATAACTACGTTATGCTTATCTGAATCTAATAGCTACTTAAAGATTCCGCATTATCTGTTTTCACAAAAGAAAAAAATAAAAATTCACGTCCTTTGAACG
>SOIY01000223.1 GCA_004376785.1 Candidatus Stahliibacteriota bacterium
AATTTATGTCAATACCAAAATTTATTAATCTTAGCTTTTTATTTCTTTGCACTCCTTGACTTTTGAGAATTAATGGATATAATCAATCAAGGATCTGGGAGACTAATTACCAGAATCCTGTTATCAAATACAGCTTTAAAAATTAGTGTTTTTTGTTTTAAAATGCACAAAAACTGAAGGTTTTATCCTTAATTTAGAAAGGAGGAATAAATGCCCGAAGTCAAGATTTTAGAAGAAGTTTGTAAGGGATGTGGATTCTGCTGCGATAATGTGTGCCCAGCAGATATCTTGATCCTTGCGCCTGACCGGATCAATTCGAGTGGTTATCATCCAGCTATAGTTACTGACATGAAAAAATGTACAGGTTGCGGGTATTGTTTCAAAGTATGTCCAGAACCGGCAATCGAAATTTATAAATAAGGGGGCGACATGGCAGAAAAAAAATTGATGTATGGAAATCACGCTATTGTCGAAGGTGTTCTTGCTGCAGGTTGTCGATTCTTTGCTGGTTATCCAATCACTCCACAGAACGAGATTCCCGAACTCATGTCAATTAGAATGAATGAAATAGGCGGGGTTTTTGTACAAACTGGAAGTGAAGTTGCTGCGATAAATATGTTATTTGGTGCCGCAGCTGCCGGTAAAAGAGCAATGACATCCTCATCTTCACCAGGTATTAGCTTAATGCAAGAGGGAATATCCTATATTGCAGGTGCTGATATACCAGTATTAGTAGTGAATGTGGTGCGAGGTGGTCCAGGTCTTGGTAATATTGCGCCAGCACAGTCTGATTATTATCAAGCAACACGAGGTGGTGGGCATGGTGATTATTTTACTATTACCCTGGCGCCTAATTCAGCTCAGGATCTCTACGAGTTTCCCAGACTCGCTTTTGAATTAGCTGAGAAATATCGAAATCCGGCATTGATCCTTGCCGATGGACTCTTGGGGCAGATGATGGAACCAGTTGAATTGTCTGATGAATTAGTTGATCCAAACAGCCTGGCAGAGAACGAATGGGCACTTTCAGGATGTAAAGGCAGAGAAAGAAGGATTGTTCGTTCGTATGACTTAAGACCAGGAAAGCTTGAGGAATGGAATCTACGCCGTATTGAAAAATACGAGAAGATTAAGAAGAATGAGCAGAGATTTGAAGCCACAGATTGTGATGATGCAGATTTAGTAATTGTAGCATATGGTACTTGCTCACGAGTATCAGATGCTGCAGTGAAAATGGCGAGGGATAAAGGATTTAAAGTGGGACTTTTAAGGCCAATAACCCTCTGGCCATTTCCCTGGGATGTGTTTGCTGATATGTCAAAAAGAATTGAGAATTTCTTAGTTGTTGAAATGAGTTGCGGACAGATGATTGATGATGTAAAGCTGGCTACTGAATGCCGGTCAAAAATTCATTTCCACGGACGACCAGGCGGCGGCGTACCAACCCCTCCAGAGGTTTACAAGGAAATTGAGAAGGTACTTGGAGGTGCGCAATGAAAAAGATTTTTGGTAGACCCGCTGGATTGACTGAAATTCTGCAAAGATATTGTCCTGGTTGTGGTCATGGTATTGTCCATCGTATTATTGGTGAGCTTCTGGTGAAGCTCGACATAAGGGAAAGGACTATAGGTATTGCACCTGTCGGCTGTTCAGTCTTTGCTGATGAGTATTTTAACTGTGATATGATTCAACCCCCTCATGGACGCGGACCAGCAGTTGCAACCGGTTTGAAACGCACCAGACCAGAATGTATTGTTTTCAGTTATCAGGGTGATGGTGACCTTGCGGCAATGGGTACGGCAGAAATCATCCATGCGGCTGCCCGTAATGAGAACATTACTGTAATTTTTATCAATAATGCAATATTTGGCATGACCGGCGGTCAGATGGCACCTACAACGCTTCCCGGTATGAAGTCTACAACCTCAGTTAAAGGACGTGATATTAGAAAGCAAGGCTATCCAATAAGAGTTTGTGAAATGCTCGCAAGTCTTGATGGACCTTATTATTTAGAGCGGTGTGTAGTTGATACGCCGAAGAACGTAATTCGAAGCGAGAAAGCCTTGAAAACAGCATTTATGAATCAGATTGATAATAAAGGATTTTCCCTCGTGGAGATATTATCAACGTGCCCTACTGGTTGGGGACAAACACCAATTCAGGCGAAGAAATGGCTTGGTGAAGCAATGGTGCAATATTATCCCTTGGGTGTATATCGAGACCGATCAAAGGAGGAAAAATGACAAAAGAGATCATTATTTCAGGTTTTGGCGGACAGGGTGTTGTTAGCTCTGGTATTATCTTAGCCTATGCTGGATTAATTGAAGACAAACACGTTACATTTTTTCCTTCTTATGGTGCTGAGATGCGTGGAGGTACAGCCAACTGCTCGGTTGTTGTTTCTGGGGAGCCGGTTGCATCACCTATTGTGTCTAATCCTGATATTGTGATTATCATGAACGAGCCTTCGCTGACTCGATTTGAACCCACTGTAAAACCTGAAGGTATGCTTCTTTATAATAAAACGCTTATTAAATCTCAACCAAAAAGGAAGGATATAACTGTTATACCTATTGAAGCCAATGCGATTGCTGAGGAATTGGGACAAGGACGGGTAGCAAACATGGTTATGCTTGGCACTATGATAAAGAAAACTGGGTTATTGAGTTTAGAGACTTTAAAAAATGCACAGCGTAAACGATTTACAAAGGCAAATGAAGAACAGTTAACCTTGAATGATAAGGCGTTAGAAAAAGGATATGGACTCTTGGAGAATTTCAAATGACAAAGTTCAAATGTCAAACTGAATGACAAAATCCTAATGCTAAATTTGGCATTTGTAATTGGGATTTGAATTGGCATTTGATATTTGAAATTTGACATTACAAGCAGATATGCTTGATAATATATTACCTCTCGTAAAAAAACCTATACGGTATACTGGTGGTGAATACAACATTACAATTAAGACGAAACCTGTGGTGCGGGTAGGTATTGTATTTCCCGAGGTGTATGAAATTGGAATGTCAAATTTAGGTATAAAGATTATATACCACATGTTTAATAAAACAGAAGGCATTCAATGCGAAAGAATATTTGCTCCATGGCCTGACTTTGGTGAAAAATTACAAAAAGAGAAAATTACCCTTTATGGATTAGAATCAAAAAAACCAATAAATGATTTTGATCTTCTCGGATTCTCTCTGCAGAGCGAACTATGCTATACTACAGTACTGTATATGCTGGAATTAGCGCAGATACCGATTAAGAGTTCGGCAAGGGATACCAGATACCCTATTCTTATAGCAGGTGGCCCTGCAGTATTGAACCCGACTCCTCTTTCCCCGGTCTTTGATGCCTTTGTCATTGGTGATGGTGAAGTGGTCATACCACACATTGCTCAGATTTTGAAAAACATTTCGAGAGATAAAAAACACGAAAGACTAAAAGAAATTTCAAAATTACATGGTGTATGGGTTCCTCAAATTCACAAATATGATAAAATCGTTAAAAAATGTATCGTGTCAGAATTGGATGAAAAATCATTACCTTTGCCCCCAATATTACCAATCTGTGAGGTCACTCATGACCGACTCGCAATAGAGGTTATGAGGGGGTGCACCTGGGGTTGTCGTTTCTGCCAGGCAGGTTATGTTAATCGTCCATTAAGAATTAGACCTGAGCAGGATATATTAAAGGCAATTGAAAAAGGAATAAGACAAACTGGCTGGGAGGAGATTTCATTAGTTTCATTTACGATACTCGATTATCCTGATTTACTAAATTTGATTAGAAAGCTGAATGAGATATTGAAAAAGAAGATGATTAATATCTCACTTCCTGCGATGCGTGGCGAATTATTCAGTGAGGAAATAGCTATACTCTTAAAGGAAATCAAAAAAACGGGCCTGACATTTGCTCCAGAAACAGCAAGTGAACAATTACGTTGTAGATTAAATAAACCATTTTCGAACGAGAAACTTATTTCTTCTATTAATACTGCCTATAAACTTGGGTGGAAACATGTAAAACTATATTTTATGGTCGGGTTACCTTTTGAAAAAAATGATGACATAGCGGAGATAGACACTTTAGTGAGACAGATATTAGAGGCATATCCAAAAGGATCTATTAAACTATCTGTCAATCCATTCATACCTAAGCCACATACACCATTTGAAACAGTTGAGTTTGCTGCAATAGATGAATTGAATGATAAAATCTCACGAATTCGAAGGATGAGGAAACGACGCGTGGAGGTTAAATATCAATCTCCCGAAGTATCTTTTATCGAGGCATTTCTTTCAAGGGCCGATGACAAGAGTTTTCCAGTAATCGAGTCGGTATATAAACAGGGAGGAAAATTTGAGGAATGGCGTGAGGGGTTTGATTTTTCACGCTGGCAAGCGGCATTCGAAGCAACCGGTGTTGATCCGAAAAAGTACCTAAAACCCAAAGACAAATATCCCTGGGATTTTATTGATATTGGGGTGGAAAAAGATTTTCTCAAGCAAGAATTAATTCATGCCCAGAATGCTGTTACTACTGAAAATTGTTATTATGAACATTGTTCTAATTGTGGTGCTTGTGATGGAAAAATGGATAAATACCAACAAAAGGCAGAAAAATATGTTTGTTATGGTCGTTATCCGAAAAGGAAAGCACGTCCGATATCATATCGCGTTAAATATACTATAGGTGAGTCCTTTAGATATGCTTCACATTTAGATATTACGAGAACAATATATCGGGCATTAAGAAGGTCAGATTTACCAATTCAGTTCACACAGGGTTTTTCGCCCATCCCCAAGGTGTCATTCTGTCCACCAAAGAGTGTTGGGCAGGTAGCAAAAGGTGATTTTTTTGATTTTTACCTTGATTCAGAATATTTCGGAAATATTTCAATAGAATTGAATGCACGTTTTCCATCAGGAATTCGAATTCTCGAAGTTCGTGCTATTCCTGTTAATACACCTTCGCTTTCAAGCTCAATAAATTTGATATATTATGAAGTTAATCTGCCACAGAATGACATCAAAAAGTCCTTGGGTTTCTCTAGTGACAAACCCATTTATATCAAAACAAAATCTGGGATGAAAAATATTCTGGATGGATTAGAATCAATTTTACTTAATAATGGTATTCTAACCTGCGGTTTATACTTCGGCATGAAGAAGATAAATATTTATGAACTTCTTTCTTATTTAACTGATCTTCTTATAGAATCGGCTAAAATATATAAGATAACAAGAACAACAATGTTTATTAAAAAAGGTGGGATACTACATTCTCCAATGGAGGTAAAGTGAGAAAGAAAGAGATAGTAGCAAATGTTTCTAATGTAGAAACAAGAATCGCGCTAATGGTAGATGGATTACTCCAGGAATATTATCTTGAACGTCCAAAACAGAGTAGTCTTGTTGGTCATGTTTATAAGGCAAAAGTTATAAATTTGATGTCCGGATTAAAAGCTGCATTTGTTAATATCGGTATTGACAGAAACGGGTTCCTTCCTTTGACAGAGATTCCTTTTGAAGACTTTTCTGAACTTTTTGAAAGTGATGTTGAATTAGAACATGAGTACCGGCCTGAAGAGATTAAACTCAAAAAGAATCAAGAAATTGTAGTCCAGGTAACCAAAGATTCCTATGGTGTAAAAGGTCCACGTGTCACTTCTTTTATCTCAATTCCAGGAAGGTATATAGTTTTATTGATAAATGCAAAGAATATTGGGGTTTCCCGAAAGATCCGTCATCGGCGCGAAAGAGAAGTACTCTTTAAGATCGGTAAACAAATTAAGCCCGGAGGTATGGGGTTAATAATCCGAACCGCGGCAGCAAGGGCAAAATCTGATGAGATTAAAAGGGAGGTGGAGGTATTAAAGAAGAATTGGGAAAGAAATCTTCAAAAGGCTAAAGATCCCGCACCAGTTTTAATTTATCAAGAGCCTGATGCCGTGATTAAGACGGTTCGTGATCTATTCAACAGCGAAATTCGTAATCTATACATAGACTCTGAATCAGGATACAGGAAGATACTCAGCTATCTTGGTATGGTATCACCAAGAATGAGGTCGCGGGTAAAATTGTATAATGATCCACAAGCAATTTTTAAAAAATTTAATATTGAGGAACAATTAAAAGATATTCACGAACGCAAAATTTGGCTTCGTAGTGGTGGTTATATAGTAATTGATCAAACTGAGGCACTTGTTGCCATTGATGTAAATACAGGGAAATCATCAAAAGAGAAGCAGGCTGAGAGATTAGCTTTTTCAACAAACCTTGAGGCTTTAAGGGAAATTGCCCGACAACTGAGGTTGAGAGATATTGGAGGATTAGTAGTTGTTGACTTAATTGATTTAGAAAAAAAAGAGAATATTAATAGGATGCTGAGGGAATTTAAATCTCTGATTCGAGGTGACCGTGCTCGCTACAGAATCGGTGGCATCAGTGAATTTGGTCTGCTCGAATTTACCCGCGAGCGATCAAGAATCAGTGTTACGCATGCATTAAGTGAAACCTGCCCTGTTTGCAAAGGAAAAGGAAGAATTGTTTCAAGACAAAGCACTATGGGTTATATTGAAAGATGGTTTTTGAATAACGGGGAGACTGTCAAAGGAAAGATGGTTGAGTTGAGAACTTCGCCGCGACTAGCAGATTTTCTTAGTTTACATCATGCAGATACATTAGCAAGAGTTTCAAAAAAGTATAATTTAATTCTGAGGGTAAAAGGTGATTACTCCATACATGATGGTGATTTTAAGGTGGTGGTAATATGAACAAAGTGGGCTTGAGAGGTTATGAAAGGGCTAAAAATGAATGGGTTTAAGCAAAAGATTACAAAAGAAGCAATTAAAAATTTAGAAAAACTCTCATGGCTTTGCCGTGGTGATATTATCAAAATGACAACAATAGCTGGTTCAGGCCATCCAGCCGGTTCAATGTCTTCAATAGATATTTATCTGACATTGTTTACATTTGCCAATACTACACCGGAAAACATTGATGATCCAAAAAGGGATAGAATTATAGTAAGTCATGGTCATACTGCACCAGGATTGTATTCCTGTTTAGCCCGACTCGGATTTATTGATTTAGAAGAAGTGCTTGTAGGCTTCAGGAATTATGACAGTCCATATGAGGGCCATATTGAAAGAAATGTTCCTGGGGTTGAATGGACGACTGGCAACTTAGGACAGGGGCTTTCCGCAGGATGTGGTTTTGCATTAGCTTCTAAGTTGACTAATTTAAACTACAATACTTTTGTAGTAATGAGTGATGCTGAACAGGCAAAAGGGCAGGTTGGTGAGGCAAGAAGATTTGCACGGAAATATGGGTTGAATAATCTAACTGTAATTATCGATTATAACCATTTTCAAATATCCGGGCGGACAGAAGATGTAATGCCGGTAGATATCGAAGAAAATTATCTTGCTGATGGCTGGAAGGTTTTAGAAGTTTCTGGTCACAAATTTTATGAATTGTACAAGGCGAGCAAGAAGGCATTAAAAGATACAGATAATCCCTATGTAATCATTGCTAAGACAATAATGGGTCATGGCGTATCATTTATGGAGAATAGGGCAGATTATCATGGGAGAGCAACAACAAGGGAAGAGTGTAAAAAAGCCCTCGAAGAGTTAGGGATTGAGGATGATATTGATGAATTATTAAATATTAAGGGTACAAAAAAGATGAGTCTATTTAATCGTAAACAGATGCCATTACCAATAATCAAAACGGGAAAACCAAAAATCTATGCTGACACCACACATTCAAGAGTTGCATTTGGTGATGCCCTGGAAGAAATTGCCAGCATTAATTCTAAAAATACGATTGCAGTATTTGATTGTGATCTTGCCGATTCAACAAAAGTCAACAAATTTGCAAAAATCAGTCCAGAGAATTTCTTCGAAGCCGGGGTGAGCGAACATAATACAGCCACAATTGCGGGAGCGCTATCAATAAATGGAATTTTAACAATATGGGCAGACTTTGGCGTTTTTGCAATTGGCGAGGTTTATAATCAATTAAGACTTAATGATATTAATGATACCAACTTAAAAATTGTTGCTACACACCTGGGTTATAATGTAGGTCCAGATGGCAAAACCCATCATTGTATTGATTATATTGGGTTATTAAAGAATCTTTTCGGCGTAAAATTAATAATTCCAGGTGATCCCAACCAGACTGATCATATCACAAGATATATTTTAAGCCAATCAGGCAATCACATCATGGGTCTTTCAAGAACAAAATTGCCGATAATTAAAACTGAGGATGGAAAAATATTTTTCAACGAGGATTATAAATTTACATACGGTAAGGTTGACTTAATTCGGGAAGGTAATGACTGCACTGTATTCACTTTGGGCTCAATGTTGAGTCAGGCTATATCAGCATGGGATAGATTAAGGGAGATGGGTATTAGTGCCCGTATATATAATATTTCGTCTCCCCTTGAGATTGATAAAGAAATAATTACAGACGCGGCAACAACTAATTTAATTGTTACATATGAGGATCATATTATTGCATCAGGATTAGGAAGCGTTATTGCTCAGATAATCGCTGAGAATAATTTGGACACAGATTTCATTAAGATCGGGATAAATGAGTTTGGTGGTTCAGATAAACCTGAAGTTCTTTATAAAAAGTATTCACTTGATGCTGATTCGCTGGTTGAGATAATAAAAGATAAGATAAACAGTAGGCAGTAGACAGCCCCGCACTTTCGAAGAAAGATGCGGGATGCTCAATTTTTCGACTAAATCAAGATTTAGACAAAATTGGCATAGGCAGATATAGTGTTGCTTCTTGACATTCCATTTTAGATTGCTAAAATAACAGACGGATATGCGAAAAACTCCAGCTTGACGAGGAAGTATTCGTAAAGAAAATTATTAAGAGACTTTGTGATAAATTTTTTTAGGTATTTTAGGCATTTAGGTATTTAATATATTCGAGGAGGTTTACATGACTAAAGAGTCAAAAAAGAAAGCAAGTGTATATGAAAATGTAACCAAACAATTCAATAAAGCAGCGGATTTAATGGGTCTTGATTCAGAAATTCGCAAGATCCTGGCAAAGACGACTAATGAGATTATTATTAATTTTCCTGCAAAAATGAATGATGGCAGAATCGAAATGTTCACAGGCTACCGGGTGCAGCACAACAATGTACTGGGTCCATACAAAGGTGGGCTCAGATATCATCCGGCAGTTAATATCGATGAGGTAAGGGCGCTCGCGACCTGGATGACATGGAAGTCGGCAATAATCAATATTCCTTTTGGTGGTGCAAAAGGAGGAATCCAGTTTGATCCCCACAAGTATTCACTCACTGAGCTGGAACGAATAACCCGGCGTTTTACCTTTGCTCTGGGTAGTAATATTGGGCCAGAATATGATATTCCTGCGCCAGACGTTAACACAAACGCACAGACCATGGCGTGGATTTTAGATACTTATTTATCAACACAACCTCCACACGAACGGCAGCGTTGTACCCATGTGATTACTGGTAAGCCTATAGAAGCAGGTGGTAGCTTAGGCCGCGATAAGGCAACAGGTCAAGGTGTTGTTTTTACTATTGAGGAATGGGCAAAGGATAAGGGCTTTAATTTAAATGGCGCAACATACACAGTACAGGGTTATGGTAATGTTGGTTCATGGGCAGCTCATTTATTAAAGCCGCATGGATCAAAGCTCATCGCTGTTGAAGATGTTACTGGAGCAATTGCTAATGCAATGGGGATTGATCCAGATGACCTTACTGCCTATGTTAAGAAGACCGGCGGTGTTAAGGGTTATACAAAAGCCAAGCCAATTGACCACAAAACCCTGTTGAGCACAAAAGCCGATATTTTTATACCAGCGGCACTCGAAAACCAGATCATTGCTGAAACTGCACCATTATTAAATATCAAGGTTGTTGCTGAAGGCGCAAATGGTCCAACTGACCCGGATGGCGATGAGATTTTACAAAAGAAAGGGATTGATATAATTCCTGATATTCTATGCAATGCCGGCGGTGTTGTTGTCAGCTACTTTGAATGGCTCCAGAACAAACGGAGTGAATTCTGGGATCTTGAAGAAGTAGACAACAAATTACACAAGAAGATCGTTAATGCCTATGAACGGGTACGCGAAACAGCTAAGGAATTCAATACTGACTGGCGTACTGGTGCCTATATTGTCGCTTTGAGACGCCTGGAAACAGTGTACAAAGAGCGCGGAATCTTTCCATAATAAGGTAGGTAGTAAAGAAATAATAATGGTCCGCCATTTAAGGCGGTGTTGTTTGGGATGAATTTTGATCAGTGGATTTAGTTTTTAATTTGTAGTATAAACATACTAATCCTCAAATTTTGCGATTTTGGTCATCATTCTGTCGGCTTCAATACGCTCTAAAAGAAGTGGAGGAATTTTGGTTGGGTAAGAGCCTGTAAAACAGGCTGTGCAGAAACCTTTGAGTCCTGACCCAACCCCTCTTATTAATCCTTCTATGCTTTGATATATGAGGGCATCTGCTTTTATAGACCTTTTGATTTCTCTAATTGATTTGTCTCGTGCAATGAATTCACCTTTTGTCTGCATGTCAATGCCATAAACACATGGAAATCTTAAAGGTGGGGAGTATGATGCATAATATACCTCTTTTGCACCAACGCCTTTGAATAGTGAGATTATTTCTCTCGATGTATTTCCTCGGACAATTGAATCGTCAATAAGTAATACCTTTTTATTCTTTATTTCAGATTTTATGGGGTTGAGTTTTAATCTAATTGCTTCAATTCTTTCGGCTTGAGTTGGCATTATAAAGGTTCTGTATATATAGCGATTTTTTATTAATCCCTCCCGGTATTTAACATTAAGCACTTCAGCGACAGTTTGAGCTGCGCCCCTTGCAGTATCCGGGATAGGGATAACCACATCAGGTTTGATTTTTTGTTTTAGACATTCCTTGCCAAGTTGCTCACCAAGACGCAGTCTTGCCTCATATACACCAAGACCGTCAATAATAGAATCAGGCCGAGCAAAATACACATATTCAAATATACATGTTGCCTTACGACCTTTTGCAATCTGTTTTTTGTAGAAATTACCTTTGGTGTTAATAAACACGGCTTCGCCAGGTTTTACATCAGTTATGTTCTTATATCCTAAAAGATCAAGGGCAACTGTTTCTGATGCAAAGCAGTAGCTATTTCTGTTTTTTCCAAAGACTAAGGGTTTTATGCCATTTTTATCCCGGAATGCAAGGAGCCCTTTTTTGGCAATAACACATACAATAGCAAAACTGCCGATCATTTTTTTGTAGATCTTGCTTAATGCGCTAAACAATTTTTCTGGTTCGAGGTCTCTTAGGTTCATTTTTGTTAATTCGATTGCTAAAAGATTCAAAATGACCTCGGCATCACAGTTTGAATTTAAATAGCGGAGTTCATTATCAATCAAATTTTTCTTCAGATCGAAATAATTGACCAAGTTACCATTATGAGCAAGAGTTATTCCATATGGCGTGGTGATAATGAACGGCTGGGCGTCTTCAGCACTGCCAGAACCAATCGTGGGATAGCGGACATGACCAATGCCAATATTCCCCTTAAGACGTGCAAGATTTTTTGGATTGAAAACATTTAAAACCAGGCCATTGCCTTTTTTTAATTGAAACCTTTCATCAAAGGTCACAACCCCTGATGCATCCTGGCCGCGATGTTGAAGAGCAATCAAGGCAGGATAGATTTTATCTATAGCCTGTTCTTTGGTGATTACACCGACTATGCCACACATAATGGGCAATTCGCCTTCGGCGAATTAAGTTCCAAATTCCAAGAACCAAGAACCAAGAACCAAATGTCAAGTTCCTGGAAGCTAATGTCGAATTTGTTTCGGATTTCTAATTTAGGATTTAGGATTTTCTTCACTTTATGGTTTATCTAAACGTTTAAGCCCTTGCTTAATCTTCTCGTAGGTATGTAAAAGTGCTTCTGATACGACTTTTGTATCAGATAAAATCGGCATGAAATTTGTGTCTCCTTGCCATCGTGGAACAATATGAACATGGATATGGTCAACCACTCCAGCACCAGCAACTTGTCCCTGATTTATACCGATATTAAAACCTTGCGGTTTCATTGTAATATTAATAGCTTTTATCACCCTGACGAGCAGACAATTAATTTCCAAAATTTCATCATCATTGAGATACTCTAAAGCTCCAATATGTCGAACAGGGGCAACCATAAGATGACCATTATTATAGGGATAGCGATTCATTATGGTAAATGCCTTTACTCTTTTTTCGATTATCAGTGCTTTTTTATAATTTTTTGATTTTAAGCCTTTGCAGAAAAAACATCCTTTTCCTGGATTACGGATATACTCAACCCGCCACGGTGCCCACAATTTTTCCACCTTTATATTCTCCACTTAGCCAATTCTTCGTTATTTACTGCCTTCACACGTACTTTCTTAGTCTTTCCTTTATGTTTGTATAATACTTCAATGCTATTTTCATTTTTGTTATCACTATAGCGTACTGTGATCGCCGCAGCTGTTTTAATATATTTTTTGTCACCTACTAATAGTGCATTAGGACTTCCTGTATCCGGGACGTAAAAAAAGAAATCTTGGGGAATCAATAAATTCTCGATGCATTTATTTTCTTCTTCATTGCGTCCGACAATCAATTTTGTCTCTAGTGATAGTCTGAAGAGACGCCCAATCTTCAACAATTCGATATCCCTAACTACTATTTTTTCTTGCGATCTCATTAGGTCAGCTACTCTTCTACAAAATCCTGGGTCAGTCAAAAGACAGCCACCACTGGGTGAAGAAAAACTGGTTAAATCCATGGTTTGTGCCAGGCTAAGTGTAAACTTGCGTGACCTGCCTCTTATTTTCAATAAAAGATTCCTGTCAACTAATCCCTTTTGCTCAGGTATTGTAGGTGGCAATAACCCACCGCTCAGTGGCCTAACAATCATTCCTTCAACACCAGCAGCTTTGTCTGATAGCATAAGTTGATCAAAACGCTGAGACATTGGTCGTTGATCAAGCACCTCGCCAGTAACAATGAAATCAGCTTTTATCTTTTTCATATATACTTTTGCTTTTTTTAACATTAGAATTCGACAATCAACACAGGGATTTAAGGCTTTGCCGTAGCCATATTGAGGATTTTGGATAATATTAATTAATTCTTTTGTAACATCAATCGTCTTCAAATCAGGCGCTTGTGGAGGATTTTTTAACGAGAGAAATTTATGCGATATATATAGTGGAAAGACCTTTGCATTCCATTCTTTTGTAATATATAGAGCAAGGGTGGAATCTAATCCACCAGAATATAAGACAACTACCTTCATTCTTTGCGAAGTTCTTTTAATATATTGAGGGCACTAGTGTCTCGCGGGTTCAATCTCAACCAATCATTTAAGATCCGGATTGCAGAAGTAGTGTCATTTTTCTCTAAATAGGTAGTAAAAAGTCCAAAATATGTTTGCGGAACTCTTGGATCTAAATTGATCGCCCTTTGAAAATATTCTATAGCGCCGTCGAGATTTCCTATTGCTTTATACACTGAACCGATACGTACCATCATCTGTGCATCTTTAACATCTATCTTCGAGAAATAATGCTCGGCACTGTCTACAATACCTAATTGTGCGAATAAGAGGCCTAAATTATAATCAAAAAAGTAACTTGGCTGTGGTTCGAATAATACGGCAAAGCGCCAGGCATCAATGGTTCCTTGTATATCACCTTGTTGTTGTAATTTTAGGCCAAGACTATGTAGTCCGGCTGCATAATTGCTATACAATCTTTTAGTATTTTCATCTTTCACTATAGCGAAATCATAGAATTCCCCTTCTTTTTTACGTTTTTCAAAGTTAACCAAAAGACTGGAAAGGGATTTCTGTTTTTCAGGTTCAAACACACCAGTGTACCGATATGTATTGTAGAAAAAATTTCTTGTCTTTTCTACATCAACATTAAATATAGGATTAACACTATCGCCAGTAAGTCTATAGACAAGCCCCTCAAGTTTTAAATAAGGTGTGAATCCCTCAAAATTATTACGCGAAACAGTTGAGGCAAAGTATATGGGTCTTTTACCCTTATAGCCTTTTATATGACGTGCTGCAAATTCTTTTTGAGTAATAAAATAATCCTCATTTTTTAATTTTATCCCGGCATTCGTGGCAATGATATTTCGGATCATTATGTCTTTAACATAGATAACTCTTCGGTCTGGTGTCATACGTGGTTCGAGACGGTCTATTACATAATCGCTAAAACTGATTGGTGCTCCCCAGTATTTCAACTGTTTTATATACCATTCAGTATTTATGAGCGAAAGATTGGCAATGATTACTTTTCTCTTTATATTCAGAACCTCCTGGGCAAACCATAGAGGAAATGTATCATTATCACCATTAGTAAATAGTATTGCCCTTTCATCACAAGAAAAAAGCATATTATAACCGTAGTCCCTGGGAATAAAATCGCCATAGTAGTTATTCACGTGGCTGTTGGCTAACAGTGGTATTACGGAAAATACTACGACACTACTGAGGCTTGCAATATTAGCTAATTTCTTGTTTTTCGTTTCATTCTTTACCCAATTGGTAAATCCTAGAAATCCAAACCCAATTAAAATGCCAAAATAAACATGAGCGGTATGGAAGAAATAATCCCTTTCTCTTACTTCTCTTGGTTGATGAGTAGGATTGGCGTCGCTTGGCGAAAATTTTAGATTTAAATAACTAATCATAGCAAATGAAAGCATAAACATTATCATGATTGTAAGAAGAAATATTTTTTTCTCACGTTTATACAACACCACCGAACCCCAGATGCTGAATAGACAGAACAAGGCTAATACTAAACCACGGAAATACCTATTAACGCCTTCAGGAACAGGCTGCCAGAAAAGATATTTTCCAAAAAGATGCATTTGCCAAAGATATCCCTGAATCAGACTAAATCCTGTTGCATCCTGGGTCTGTCTGGGAATTAATCGTGCAGGTCCATATTGTGCACGGTGCAGGACTTTATTAAACGGTGACTCGTAATCGAACAATGCACTGAAGCTAAAATTCTCTCCAGGATTACATTCGTTTATCCTGGGTGCAATATTTTCTCCGGCAAGATACTGTTCACGTGTTTCTTTATTTTTATACAACTCAGTCAGTTTTGCTGCCCTGATGGGTAAATAAAATTCTGCAGAAATACCCATGATAATGAGAAATATTCCGCCCCAGAAAAAGCGCCAGTTTCGATACTTTTTAGGATTATTAAGCGGGAGAATTATCGCAGTTAAAAGGATTATGCCAAGCAAAATAAGGACCGGGTGATATGATGTTGCTGGCAATAAAAAGACCAGGGCAAAGAACAATAATTGGAATATTCCAATGAGCCAAAAGAATACATCTTTCAAATAGCGCCGCTCTACTATAAATATAAAAATATAGAAAGGAATAAAAATTAAAAAGGGAGTTAGATGAACGCCCGTTGATAAGAAAATCAAATAGAAAGACAGAAGCAAATATTTATTTTTAGGTGCTCCCTGTTTAACACTATCATACCAGAGAATGGCTAAATAATTTATTAGTACGAAGACAAATGTTGCTGCAGCATAGACCTCGGTTTCTATTGCGTTTCTCCAATAAGTATAAAAAAATCCAATACCTAAACAGGTCGCAAAGGCAATAATTATTAAATTCAGTTCATTATTACCTTTTTGAAACATTCGGAAAATTTTCAGCATCATTTTATACAATAAACCGATTGTTAGTACTGAAAAGCCAAGTCCAAGTAGATTCATATGCCAGGCAACCTCTTTTGAAATTGGCAGTATTGCTGAAATTACGCCGAAAAGTAATAACCAGGTTCTACCGAGCAACACATAAAATGGTGTTCCTGGTGGATGAGGAACAGCAAGTGTGAATGCTGAGCCAATGAATTCACCGCAGTCCCAGAATGAAAGCGTAGGAGCCACAGTATATAAATAGACTCCGGTCGTAATAGTTATTAAGACATAAAGAAGAATATTTTCTAATCTTTTATAATTCATTAAACCTCCTGAACCTAATTATATTCAAACGAAATATAATGTCAACTATGATATGTAACCCAATTCTATACAGGGGAAATTTCTGTAATTTTACTTATTGACAAATTAATGAAATTAATTATAATACTAAGAATAATGATAATTGGAAGACAAATGAGACTTAAATCTAATTATGTTTTTTTCAGTTTTAAAAAAGGAGGTAGTTTTGGTTAGCTTAATAACAATTTTGCTCCTGAGTCAACTCGACCATTTTGAATTTACAACAATTAGTTCTCCGCAGACAGCAGGTGATTCATTCCAAATCACTATTTATGCATATGATGCGAGTAACCAGATAGTTACTGATTATAATGACCATCCCTGGGTCTATTCCTCACTATCACCAACCTATTCTAATAAACAGGTATCATTCACTAATGGTTCTTGTACAGATAATGTCATGGTGACGCTTGCATCAAATATGGCTCTCATTTGTAATGACTATGCAGGACACACCGGACAGTCAAATAACTTTAATGTCTTACCAAATGATCCAGCTAAACTTTTATCAATTGTGCCAGCTGAAACATATGCCCCAGGGACTCAAACTGGCAAATCTGGGAATGTTAGTGCTCAGAATGCAGGGGTGCAGTTCAATATTAATATTTACCTCACTGACAATTGGTTTAACCTTATTAATACAGTTAATCATTTTATAGATGTTATTCCGTCTGATCAATTTGTACCTCAATCACAAATACAACTTTCTAATGGTACCTTTACATTGCCATTTACCTTTAGGA
>SOIY01000027.1 GCA_004376785.1 Candidatus Stahliibacteriota bacterium
ATAGAAAACATCACATCACATTACTTGATTTATAATGTATATTAGGTAAAATCACTCAATGGGGAAATTGTCGCTTGTTTTCTTTTTATTACTGTTACTGATTAATTGTGTACAGTACACTAAATACATTCCAGATCCTGAGAAGGATATTGATAAATGGATCAGTAATTTTCATCAACAAAGGTCCTTCAGCTATCAATATAAATTGGAGACAAAATCAGTCTATGCAGAAGCAAAAGGCGATTGTGTAATATGCAGAGGTGAACACATTTGTGGTATATGGAGTTCTCCGGATTCAAAACTTAACTTTGAATATATTGGTCTTGGTGATATCGAGTATAGTAAAACCAAAAACAGATGGCAGGAATTAGCAAGGGGTGACGAGTCTAATATTTTTGGACAGATTGAGCGTTTATTGAAGTTTGACAAATTTGAGTATATCGGTTCTGAAAAAGAATTTTTATATCGATTTAAAGTGAATATTCCTTTTCTCGCTCCCAATAGATGGAAAGAGATGGTTGGTTTAATTAAAATTTCAAAGCGGAATTATCTCCCTAAAATGATCTGGGCTGGTTTACCTGATTCATCTGTATACTGGGAGATAGAACTATATAATTATAATAAGAAAAAACGTATAAAATTTTCTGTGAAGGATTGGAGGAGTTATTCTATTAATGGGTTAAGTTTTAGTGTTGATTACATCAAGGAAATAAAAAGGCGGTTAGATTTAATTGACATAGATTATCGAATAAAAAAGAGAGACAATGAGGTTATCCTGACTATGCCAAAGTATTATAATATGGAAGATATAAGAATAATGTTATCAAATAGGATATTAAATGTGTATGGTTTAGTTGAGTGTAAAGAAGACGCTTGTAAAGTTGGTTACTTGAAAGGCGATATTAATATGCCGCTTTTTCTGTCTGATAAACTATTGGATCAGAATGATATAAAGGATGCAAAGATAGAATTTGATGCGGTTTCAAGACCTTATATTCAAATTTCGTTAAAGGAAAAATTTGTTTTACCTGTGAAAATTGCTTTTGAGGTGGACGGCATGATACTTGGAATAGTAACACTTGACATATCAAAAAAAATGGATAGAATCAAATTCTATACTGATATGCAATATTATGAGATGCAGATTTTAAGGGCGTCCTTGCTTCAATCTTTACCAGCAATTGATTGCAAACAGATTGTTGAGGAGCTTCATTGATAAATATAATTCTGTTTCTCTATGCCGCTTTTATCGTTATTCTCTTTTTCTATTCATTTCACCCATTTATCTTAATCTACCGTCATTTCAAATTTAATAAAAAACGACCGCGAAGGAGGAGAAGAAAACTGACGACGTTGCCAAATGTTACGATTCAGTTGCCAATTTATAATGAAAAATATGTTATTCGTCGTTTATTAAAATGCATTACATCAATGGATTATCCAACAAAGAATCTTGAGATTCAGGTTATTGATGATTCTGATGATAACACCACGAGTATCGTTGCAAAGTTAGTTAAACAATATCAGAAAGACAATTATGATATAAAACATATAAGGAGAGGATCACGTGCAGGATTTAAGGCAGGTGCCCTTCAGTATGGATTAGAAAGGGCAAAGGGTGATTATATCGCTATTTTTGATGCAGATTTTGTACCGCCCTCTAATTTTTTGAAGGAACTGTTGCCAGAGTTTGGAGAGCGTAACATTGGCGGTGTTCAGGCGCGGTGGGGGCACCTTAATAGTGATTATTCATTCCTAACAAAATCACAGGCAATTGGTCTTGATAATCATTTTTTAATGGAACAAAGATTGCGTTCGCAGGCGAATTGGTTTATTAATTTTAATGGTACCTGTGGTTTATGGTTGAAGCGCGCCATCATTGATGCTGGTGGTTGGCATGATGATACACTTGCCGAGGATTTAGATCTTTCATACCGCGTGCAGTTAAGAGGATGGATTATTAAATTCCGAGATGATGTGGTGGTTCCGGGTGAATTACCTCATAATGCTTATAGTTATAGGATACAACAGAATCGTTGGGCAAAGGGAACAATTCAGGTGGCGCGTAAGTTATTGTCTCAAGTTTTGAAATCCAAATTGAAGCCGATAGCTAAATACGAAGCTTTTGTACATCTTACATGCCACATAAACTTTTTTGCAATGCTTGGTCTTGCCGTATTTTCTCTACCGATAGTCTATTTTAAAATAGAAGGGATGGTGCCTAATTCCTATTACATATTTCTTTCCTTTTTTACAGTCAGTGCATTTGGTTATCCATTTGTATATTATCTATCACAACGTCAGGCATATCGAGATTATTATCGAAAAATTCCATACATTATAGGGGTGGTCGCATATAGCATGGGCCTTTCTATCTCCAATACCAATGCAATCATAGAAGGCTGGTTTCATAAAAAACATGTCTTCACGCGGACACCAAAATATGGTGATTCAAAAAAGACGTATCGACCTGAAACAAAGTCGATCATTCCTTTTTTGGAGGTATTACTTGGCATATATGTACTTGTTAATCTTATTTATGTTATTGCAAATTTGCAAATTATACTTGTACCATTTTTGCTTTTATATAGTCTTGGTTTTTTGAGTTTGGGGCTTTCTTCTATAAAAGATGATATTTTAAGCTTAAGGACACAGGAGGTGTTATGCTCAAGAGAGAACTCTTAGATATTTTAGTTTGCCCCAAATGTAAGGGTAAGTTAGAATATGATAAAAAAGAAGAAGAATTAATTTGTCATAATTGTAAGCTTGCCTATCCGATAAAGGAAAATATTCCCGTAATGTTAATAGATGAAGCAAGGAAATTAAATGGTTAATATTGTTTTATTATTATTTATCATTAGTAATTCAACAGTAAGGGAACTTGGTAATAAAGGGATTGAGATTTCATTTACAATGGACAAATTGGATAGACAGGATTACTCTTTCTCAGAGGCAGTCTGGTTAAATAATGAAGGTGAGCCAAATTTGCCTTCGCTTTTATATAAAATCGGAATTCCTCAGGATAGTGATGTTGAAATTACGATTATCGAAAATAGAGAAGACATTATTAAAAATGTTGCAATCGAACCAGTAATATATCCAGGGATATATGAACCACCATTTCCTGAAGCAGTTGAAATCCACGGCGATGTGTATAAGGAAAATAGATACTTTCCCCAAAATCTTATAGAGATTTCTAAACCGGCTTATTTCCGGGATATTTATACAGTCGAAGTTAAATTGAATCCTATACAATACAATCCCGTTTCAAAAGAATTAAGGATTTTAAAGAATGTCAAAATCAATATTAGGTTTAAAGGAGAACCAAGAATAAAGCCGATCACTGATAAATCCTTTGAAGAAATATATAAAAGGACAATTGTGAATTATGAACAGTGCAAAAAATGGCGTCGTGAACCGAAAAGAGATAGCAGAAATCCTTTTGCTCTGGGTGTTTGGTTCAAGATTGAAGTTGATGAAGAAGGAATTTACCGAATTGGGTATGATGAAATTGTGGATGCTGGTCTTGATCCAGGGCAGTTTGATCCAAAGACCATGAAGATTTATACTGCTGCATTTGACCTTTTACCAAAAGATGTGGTTGCTCCGTTTGAAGATTCACTCATTGAAATACCAGTATATGTAGAGGGCGAAGATGATTATAGCTTTGATGAAGATGATTATTTAATCTTTTATGGCTATCCGGGGAGTCATTTTACCCCTGATAGTGAGGTTGCCTGGTTTGAGAATGGTTATGCTCGTGATAATGCTTACTGGTTTACATTTGGCGGTGATTATGGCGAGAGGATGGAGATGGTTGATGCATCATGGAATGGAGGGACACCTGATACATTAGTTAATGAGATTTTGCATATTGAGGAGGATATAAGTAATCCAACCCGTTCAGGGATAAATTGGTATTGGCTGGATATATCTCCTGGTGATGGACCAAGCGGCAGTGGCTCGATTAATGTCGAACACCTGAAGGCAAATGGAAATGCAAAAATTGCAATAAGCATTTTTACGTTGCATACAGGAGAATTTTTGTATCAATTTTCTCTTGGTGGTCAAATCTATTTCAGTGATACACTTTATCTGGTAAAACACGATAGTTGGCCACCGCATTATTTGACTGGTGATGCTGTAGTATTGACTGATTCATCAGAACTGACGATCGATATCATAAGACCGTCAGGTACTACAGGTCAACTTACTGCATATCTAAATTGTATTGATATGCAATATGAACGGCTGACCGATATGAATCAACCATTTCATGCATTCTATAAAGAGCAAGTGGAATACTCAATTAAATGTACCAATGTGGGTTCTACACCATTTGTACTTGATATTACTGATATTGGTAAACCTAAGATGTTTTATAATTATACAATTGATAATAATAGCATGATGTTGTCGAACAGTTCAGATACTTTTCAACTACTATATTTTTCAAAATTATCTCTTGCAAAGCCAGCGAATCTGATATCGACTAATCCAGGAAATTTGAGAGCGCAGTCAGAAGGTTGTGAATATCTTGTTATTGTCCACAAAGATTTTTACAATGCAATAATGCCTCTGGTAGATTATAGGCGCAGGGAATATACTACGAAGGTCGTTACGGTTGGTGATGTTTTTAATGATTTTTCATTTGGTAAATATGATCCATTGGCGATTAAACATTTTTTATACTATACTACAAATAACTGGACTACAATACCCAAGTTTATTTTTCTGGTTGGCGATGCTACATATGATTACAAGAATAATCTGGGTAAGGAGAACCCACCGAATTTTGTTCCTATGTATGAAGACGGGACTATGTTGACAGGTAACCCGGGTATACCTCCGTGGCAAAATTCGATTTATGAAGGTGAATATGTAAATTTCGGTGGTGGCGAGGCTATGGTCTTAGGCAGAATTACAGTGCGGACAACACAGGAAGTAAGGGATTTTATTGATAAATTGATTACCTATGAAACTCAGAATATAGATGGTATGTGGAATAAAAGAATCATTCTTGCTGGTGATGATGAATACGCTAAGGGTTGGGGGGAAGGAATTGAACATTGCTCTTCCTGTGAGGCTATTATTCAACATATTCCTGATTCACTTTATGATTTGGCTAAGATTTATATGGTCAGTTATCCGCCGTTCACCTACCCGACAACTAAGCCGAATGCCAAGAAGGCATTTGTCAGGGATTTGAACAAGGGTGGTTATGCAGGTGTTTATTATGGCCATGGCAATACACATCAACTTGCCCATGAAGGACTTTTCTATGATACAAGTATCCCGAAAATCAAAAATGGCAGAAGATATTTCTTTTATTATTTTGGTTCATGCACTGTGGGACGGTTTGATGATTCTGATTATGAATGCATTGGTGAGCAATTGGTTAGAATGAAAGGCGGTGCAATTGGTACAATGGCTGAAACAGCTGGTTCATACTCTGGGACGAACAGGATTATCGGTAATACTCTATTCAATTTATTGACCACGACAGATCTTACAATGGGTGAATGTTTTAATATTGCAAAACAAGGTGAATATCTTTTAATTGGTGAGCCGGCAACAAAGATGAGGA
>SOIY01000217.1 GCA_004376785.1 Candidatus Stahliibacteriota bacterium
GTAAGAATGAGTAGCTTGACATTCAAGAATGAGGGTATATACTAACCCCCACACCAATGCATTGGTGTGGGGGTTAGGTATTTGATTTATTCGAGGAGGATTGCATATGAATGATGAAGTTTACGAGCAGCTTGCAGATGCCCTGAACAGGCTACCTAATGCTTTTCCGCGAACTCCATCAAATATTGAAATCCCGATGTTGCAGAAAATATTTTTTGAAGATGAGGCTGCTTTAGCATGTCACTTAACTGGCACAATGGAGACTGCAGATGTAATTGCTGAGCGTACGGGTTTAGAGATAGACGGAGTGAAGAAAAGGCTTATAGCATTAGTTAAACGGGGTTTTGTATGGCTGTCAAAGGAGGAGGGTAAACTTCGTTTCAGACTTGCACCATTTATTGTTGGAATTTTTGAAGCCCAGTTAGAAAGTATGGACCATGAATTTGTTCATCTCTATGAAGAGTATATGGCTGATGGCGGTGCAGTGGGTATTATGAAGCCACAACCTGCGATCCACCGTGTTGTGCCTGCGAAGGGTGCAGTAAAAACAGAATGGATACTTCCATATGATGATGTCCGTGCACTGTTTATAGCAGCTAAAACATTTAGTGTTCGTGATTGCATATGTCGGGTACAGCAGGACCTTCTGGGTCAGCGCAAGTGCGATTTTCCATTGAAGAATTGTCTGAGTTTTTCTTCAATTGATCGACCCTCAAGACCTGGGGATATCACAAAGGAACAAGCACTGGCAATTCTTGATAAAACCGAGGATCTTGGTCTTGTGCACACGGTCAGCAACGTAATAAAAGGCATTTTCTATGTTTGTAATTGTTGTGGCTGCTGTTGTGGTATACTACGAGGAATAACTGAATGGGGTATAGAAGAATCAGTAGCCGCTGCTAATTACTTTGCGGTTATTGATCCTGATGAGTGCACAGAGTGTGGTATATGCATAGAGCGATGCCAGGTTCACGCAATATCAGAAAAAGACGGAAAGACTGTTGCTGAACGCAAAAAGTGCATAGGTTGTGGTCTGTGTGTTACTGGATGTCCTAATGATGCTGTAAGACTTCAAAAAAAGCCTGATGCTGAAATCATCCATCCGCCAGATGATTTTGCAGCCTGGGAGCGCGAGCGTTTGCAAAACCGCGGTTTAGAAAAAAGAGGTGATAAAATATGAAAATTATACAAGACATGAATGAGCGAGTGAGAAAATTAAATATCTTTGATATAAAATTAGTCCAGGGATGTGCAATGTTTGTGGTGCTTATCATAGTAAAACTAATACCACAGATAATGACCATAAACATATGGTGGTTTGTAGTCTTATTAGTAATATGTGCAATAAGACCATTATATGTATTTTGCATTAAGAAATAGTGCCTTTTTGAAACAAACTCCTTTTTATTCATCTCGTGATACTGATGCTATTACGAAAAGCTTGACTTAGCAGTGCAGATGAGTAAAATATTATGAGGGCTCTGCGAGTTCTTACATAATGAGCAGAGGAAATATGCCTCGGTAAATAAATACTAACATTTGGTAGCACGAAAGCTGATGACACGCCTTTAGCTCAAAACTGCAGAATCCATAATGAATAATCACACAACTGATGAATTCGGAGAATGGTTATATACGAAAGTTAATTAAATATCATAGGTGATTTTTGATTATGAAAAGTATTCATAAACATTTTTCTAAAATTGCACACAAATATGGAGATTTAAGAACTGGAGATTTGGAACCGATTTTATTTATCCAAAAGAAGGTGCAAAATCTGACTAAGATTGAAGCAGGAGATGTTGGTTGTGGAATGGGAAGATATGGCGTAAAATTATTGAAATATTTAGGAGAGAGGCTTCATCTCACTTGTATTGATATGAATGATGATATGTTGAATGAACTTACAAAGAATTTTAATAATGACAACATAGTTAAAAATTTCAAAATAATAAAATCATTAGCAGAAAATTTACCTTTACGAACCAATTCTTTGGATTGTATTTTCACCTTCAACACCATACATCATTTCAAACTTATAAATTTTCTTAAAGAGACATCTCGGATTTTACGAAATAATGGATACTTATTTATTTACACACGTTTAAAAAGTCAAAACAAGAGGAATATCTGGGGAAGATTTTTTCCTAAATTCTATGAGAAAGAAACGCGGCTTTATGAACTAAATGAGTTGATAGAATTATTTAAAAAAACGTCAATTCTGAGATTAGAATCCATTGAATATTTCAAATATAAACGAAAGGCTAAATTAGAGCGGCTCTTAACACTGGCAGTGAACCACCATTATTCTACGTTTTGTTTATATAATAAAAAAGAGTTTGAAGAAGCCTTGAAGGAATTTCAGAAAAATATTGTTCGCAATTTCAAAAATACCGACAGAATCATATGGAATGATGAGAACATAATGTTTTTCATTACAAAGAATAAAGACCACGAGCAAAAAATTTGACTTGGTGTGTTGGTGAACTTTATGAGCGTTATATACTAAGGAGAAATAAATGGAGGTAGTTGATTTAACATATGAGTACATGAACTTTGTCTCGGTATGTACTCATATTGATGACCAAAACGAAGAGACGGATAAAATAGTTAGGGTAAGAGAAGCATGGATAAAGGAGTCCATGGTAAAAGGATTAAAGGTTAAAGTTGCTGTTGATGATAATGGAAAACCCATTGGCTTTGCCCATTGCCTGCCCATTGAACTTGGCACCTGGGGTATGTCAGGAAAGGATTTAATGACAATTCCATGTCTAACACGACAGTATAAACGGGTTTACAATCGTGAACAGGGAAGTGGTGTTGGCAGGGCACTCATGAAAGCAGTTGAGGCGGAGGCAAAGAAAACCAAGAAAGGAGTAGCAGTTCTGTGTTATGACAATGATTTTTGGTTCATGCCCTACGCATTTTTCAAAAAATTAGGATACAAGGAAGTAGCACGACAAGGTAATACTGTCATAGTTCTCAAGGCATGGGAGAAAGTTGACCCACCTGTCATGCACAAATTGAATTATAAATTCAAGCCAACCAAGGGTAAGGTCGTTGTTGATGTTTTTTGGCATCCGATTTGCTCGACCTCTATTTGCGAGATACAACGTGTTAGGGAGGTGTGCGCTGAATATGGTGACAGAGTAATTCTCAATGAGTATAATTGTGGTGTTAAAGATATTCTTGAAAAGCACCAAACTTCTAGAGCCTTATTTTTTAATGGGAAGTATAAATGCTGGGGGTATGAAGCTCCGCGTGATGGCCTGAGAAAAGAAATAGAAAAGGCTTTAACTCAATCATAAATTCTTAAAATTTTGTAAATGGTTTATTTCTCTCTCACTACCTTCATTTCATTTTATACCTTCAGCTTGACTTGGTAGGATTGGTGTATACAATGACTCAATGATGCAGAAAAAACATGAGCGAATGCGCGGTGAGATTCTCAATGGTAGTATTGAAAAAACACTGCTGAAACTTGCCTACCCACTCGTTTTTTTCAATCTTCTATTCATTATTTATAACCTCACTGATACATTTTGGCTTGGTAAGTTAGGAAGAGAAGCTGTTTCTGCACCTACGGTTTCCTTCCCGTTTATCTGGACAATGATGAGTTTTGGTGCAGGTTTTGCGATTGCCGGTTTTGCTTTTGTATCACAGTATGCTGGAGCTGGCCAGTGGGATAAGGCAAAACATAATATTGCAAACCTGTTAACGCTCATGTTCTTTTCATCTTTCGCTCTGGGAATAATAGGATTTTTTATTACTCCCTGGATTCTGCGCATTCTCGGTGTTCCTGCTGATGCCTATGGTAATGCCGTTGTATATTTACGGGTTATGTTCATTGGAATACCATTCTCTTTTGAGGGATTTGCTTTTTCATTTGCTTTAAGAGCAATCGGAGATACTAAGACCCCAACTATTATAAATTCTATAGCCATTATTTTAAACGTTATACTTGACCCGCTACTAATTTTTGGCATTGGGCCATTTCCAAGATTAGAAATTCTGGGTGCCGCGCTTGGAACTATTATCTCTTATTCAATAGCATCTATTTTAAGTATTTATTTGGTATTTAGCGGTAAATTGGGAATAAAATTCTATCTCAGTGACTTTAAACCGGATTTTGGTCTATATAAAAAGATGTTTAAAATAGGTCTGCCAGCCAGTATTGGTCAATCATTAAATGCCTTAGGTTTTGTTGTTTTAATGGGAATCGTTTCGCAGTTTGGCAGTGTTGTTATTGCGGCATACGGTATTGGTCAACGAATTATTAGTTTAATTTTTACGGTTTCTGATGGTTTCAGTATGGCTATGTCAACAATGGTAGGGCAGAATCTTGGGGTGCTAAACTTTAAACGGATTAGAAAGATTGTCAATAAGACGATATTAATTAACACGATTTTTATTTCAATTCCAACACTGCTTATTTTTCTTTTTCGTACTCAAATTATCGGAATTTTTATTAAGGATATTTTAGTTATTAATGAAGGGGCTATTTTCTTTGCATGTTTCCTTATTGCCATGCCTTTTTTTGGGATCTTTTTTATCTCGACTAGTGTTGTCAGGACAGCAGGTCGTACTAAAGAGTCAATGGTGCTTGGGATTATAAGATTATGGGGTTTGAGGGTTTCTTTGGCTTATTTCTTAAGCACGTTGTGGGGTAGTACAGGTATATGGATAGGTATGGCTATGAGTAATATAATAGCATCGATCCTGGCTTATTTCTGGTATAAGAGGGAGACCTGGAAAGAAACTGTGACAAAAGAAGAAGTCATGCCGTCGTTTCAGCTATAGATGCTTTTTCAAATATGTAATAATATATGCTTTACGCATGCTTGACATAACAGTGTAGGTGAATAAACTCACTTAGATAGTCGATATAGATAAAAAAAATGAAAAAGGAAATATCAAATTTGTTAAAACGAGAACACATCGAGAAGGATGCCGTACAATGATTAACAAAAAAATTTTTGGTATTTAGACATTTAGGTGTTTGTTTTTAGGTATTTACCCCCACACCAATGCATTGGTGTGGGGGTCATATAAAAGGAGGTATTATGAAAAAGATATTATTGGTAGTTCTGGCCCTAACTATTATTTCCTGCGGTCAGAAAAAGAGCGCACAGGATTATTTTAACAAAGGCGCTCAATTGATTGAAAAAGGTGAAATCGATAAATCGATTGAATATTATCAACAGGGATTAAAACTAGAGCCGAGGTCAGCAGTGGGTCATAATCTACTTGGTATGGCTTATCGATCTAAGTTCAACCAGACTGGTGATTCTGAGTGGAAGAAAAAAGAGATTGCCAGTTTTGAAACAGCACTCGAAATTAACCCTGATTATATGAATGCTTTAGTAAATCTTGGGGCAACGTACTACTACTCTGGCGAGAAGAAGGAGGCAGTACGTTATTTTAAGCATGCGCTTGAAGTTTATCCAAAACATCCTGAAGCAGACCAGATTAAAAAAATGATTACCGAGGCCGAAGAATAGGATTTTAGGTATTTAATATATAATGGAGGTATTATGAAGCATAAAATATTTACATTACTAACAGTCAGTCCTTTAATAA
>SOIY01000269.1 GCA_004376785.1 Candidatus Stahliibacteriota bacterium
AAAAGTAAAAAGTTAAAATTCAAGAACAACAAGTTAAAAGTAAAAAGTTAAAATTGAAATAATCTGTGTAATCTGTGCCATATCATCTGTGTAATCTGTGTTACAGTTTTGCACGCCAATAATTCAAGAGGTCCTCAATAGTCTTTTCGAATTTAACTCTTGGCTTCCAACCTGTGAGCCGGGAAAATTTATCACCATTCCCTATTAAAACAGGTATATCAACCTTACGTATTTTTGAAGGGTCAGTCTTTGTTTCGAACTTAACCTTAGATAATTTCTTAAAAATTTCTATTGCTTGTGCAATAGTGTAGCCTCTGTTTGAAGAAATGTTATAGATGTTGCCCGGTTTACATTTTTCAATCGCTAATTTATAGGCATTGATAATATCGTCTATATTCATGAACTCTCTTCTCACTTCAGTATTACCAAGCTCAATAAGAGGTGGCCTCTTATTTTTTTCAATCTCAGCAATCTGCATCGCTACAGTTGGTAGCACAAAATCCTTGACCTGACCAGGCCCTGTGTGTGTGAAAGATCTCAGTATTACATATTCTATTCCATCAATTGCGTAATTTTGGCACACCATCTCAGCTGCATATTTGCTTACTGCATAAGGATTTTTTAAAACAATTTTGGCGGTTTCTAAGATATTTTCACCACCACCATAAATCTCGCACGTGGAAACAAAAATAAACCGCACCGCTTTTTTCAAACTTTTTGCCGCTTCTAATAAGTTTACTGTTCCCATAATATTAGTATTATAGGTAAGTGGTGGATCACGAAATGATTTGGACACAGAACTTATTGCAGCAAGGTGAAAGATAATGTCAGGTTGATGAAGCTTTAGCACATCCTTTGTCATTTCCAAATTCAGAATATCCAAGGGAATGCACATTCCATCTTTAGGAACCAAAAGGGGATAACATACCGGTTCAATTTTGTAGAGAACCTCATCAAGAACCTGTATTAGGTGCGAACCTACAAATCCTTCGCTGCCTGTAACGAGAATTGTTTTCAATTTATCTTTTCTCGCCAGTAGTCGAGTAAATCCTGCATTGTTTTTTCAAACGGGATCTCTGGCTTCCAACCAGTTTTTTTCTGAAACTTCTCCGGTGAACCTATTAACAGCTCAACATCAGAGGGTCGCAATCGCGCCGGGTCCTGTTCAATCTTCAGGTCAACCTTTGATAAAGAAACAAGTATATCGAGCATATCCTTTATCTTTATTCCTTTACCAGATGCTATATTATATACTTCACCAGGTTCACCTTTTTGCAATGTCAGTGCATATGCCCGGGCTACATCACGGACATCTGAGAAATCTCGAACCGCTTCCAGATTTCCAACATAGATCACTGGGTCACGCTTATTTTTCTCAATCTCAACAAGCTGCTTAGCAAAATTTGAGGTAGCAAACACCTCACCTCTTCTTGGCCCAGTGTGATTAAATGCCCGTGTGCGGATTATTTTCAAACCATAACTCTTGAAATACTGATACCCGAGTAAATCCTGAGTAACCTTACTGACGCCATAAGGACTCAGCGGACGTAAGGCATTCGTTTCTTTAATAGGCAATTCTTCCGGAAAAACCATGCCATACTCTTCACTCGAACCTGCTATATGAATCAATGTATCTATTTTTACTTGTCTAACAGCTTCGAAAAGATTCACTTCTCCAATTATGTTTGTAGTCAAAGTTTCCTGAGGTGCAACCCAAGAAAAAGAAACATAACTCTGCGCTGCAAGGTGAAATATTTGATCAGGTTTAATGTCTGTAATAATTGTCTTCATTGCAAAAGCATCTTTAATATCGCATTCAAACAAATGTATCTTATCCTGTATATGAATAATATTTTGTCGGTCAGAGCGCCATTTAATTGTACCAAATAGTTCGTGTTTGCCCTCCGCCAAAAAGTATTCGGCGAGATGACTACCTGTAAAACCTGAAATTCCTGTGATTAATATTTTCATACTTACTCCTTTAAGTTTAATACAAGTGGCAAATATCCTCTTGGGTCTACTGACTCTTGTCGAAATCTAACCTCATAGTGTAAATGTGGTGATGTAGATTTACCTGTTGAACCAACTGTCCCAATTACTGCACCACAGTTCACCTTATTATCCTTTTTAACATTTATTGAATTCAGATGACCATAAAAGGTAGCATAATTAACTGTATGATCTATAATTACATAATTACCATATATAGCATCCCATCCTGTAGCCCTTATTACACCTGAAGCAGCAGCAACAACAGGTGAAAAACGAGGTGCAGCGAAATCTATACCTTTATGTCCAGAAGTAAACCTTCGCGAGATCCGCCCCATTGCAGGCAATAAAGATGGTACATTCTCATGGTTATTCACCATCATATTTATCCTTTCCGAATAACCCGAACTTGTTTCATTTATGACCGGTTCAACTTCTGTTGGATTTTTCTCGATGCCAAGCATAATCCTTAGCTTCCGATTGTTCATTTCAGCAATCTCTAAATTTCTCTTTATCTCTTGCAGTTTTTCAAACTCTCTCTCTATTTCGACACTACGACGTTTTAATAAAACTGCCTCTAATGCATGGTAAGATACTCTCGAATAATTAGCAACAGCAATAACTACAATAATCGCCACTAAAAGAATAATTGCTAAAATTATCTTAAACCGTTTTTTGGATATAAAAACGTACTTAGAAACACTAGAATCTGTAGATGTCACTACAATCGAATAGCCCTTTTCCATATCTATTCCAAACCTTTTTCACAGATACAGGTTAATAATTTGATTGTAGCCTCAACATCAGCAAAATCACATACTTCGTTTGTTGAATGGACATATCGTGTAGGAATTGACAGCACACCACTTAATGCTCCTTCTTTGACAACTTGAATAATCGCTGCATCAGTAGTACCTCTTTCAAGGATTTCTAATTGATATGGTATCTTCATTTTTCGGGCATAAGAAACCAACTTGTCATTTATTAATGGGTGACCTATAAAAGCACTATCCTTTACCTTTATCGCAACACCCTTTCCAATAGATACATCCATCTTGGGAGATTCAGGAATGTCACCCGTAATAGTAACGTCGACTGCAATCGCATATTTAGGTGCAATTGCATAAGCACCTGTTCTCGCACCTCTTAAGCCCACTTCTTCCTGTACTGAAAAAACAAAATATAGATCATCTTTATTACTTTTAATTCTTTTCATGGTTTCAATTAGACAATAGCAACCAATACGGTCATCAAGTGCTTTAGCAGATAATCTTTTATTAATATTAACAGATTGTTGGTAAAATGCAGCTATATCGCCAATCCTCACCATGGTTTGAGCCTCTTCTTTGTTCTTTGCGCCAATATCTATAAACATATTATCTAGATATGCAGGCTTAGGCGTCTCGCGCTTTGTCTCAACCCCGATTACTCCAATCGTGCCGTTTTCGAAAATGACCCGTTCAAATAAAATTCTTTCCGGAAATATACCACCAACATTAGTGAATCTCAAAAAACCATTTTTATCAATGTGCGTTATTATCAACCCTATTTCATCCATATGAGCACAGAACATGATTTTATCTCCATTACCACGTTTGGCTTTTCCAACACCCTTGGGACGTACATGAGCTATTAAATTTCCAAGACGATCAACTTCAATTTTTTTACAATATTTCTGAATATTAGACTCAATGATTTTTCTAATGTTATCTTCTCGGCCAGACGGCCCATACGTGTCGCAGAGTCTTTTAACTAACTCCATAATGCTTCCTCCTTTAAAATCTTTTGAATACTAACAGTTAGTAATTTAATTCCTGCCTCAATATCCTTTTTTGAAGCGATTGATAAAGGTGAATGGATATATCGAGCTGGTGTTTGAATAACTGCTGTTCTAATTCCTTCCCTGGTAATGTGTATAGGACCAGCATCTGTACCACCAATCATTGGTCTTTTAAACTGATAAGGAATATTATTCTTTTTAGCAGTCTCTTCTAATAATGATACAAGTTTTTTATCACATATAATTGAACGATCAGTAATTGTGATTACACAACCTTTACCAATTTCAGGATACTTAGGGATATCTTTTTCTATGGGCCACTCTCCAGATGCAGTTGTGTCAACAGCTATGGCTATTTGAGGAGATATCCGATATGCCACAATCCTTGCAGTCCTGAGCCCGGTTTCTTCCTGCACAGTAAATGCACAATATATGGGTAAATCAGTATGCTTTATTAACTGAATAAGCATATAACATCCTATACGATCATCAAGCGCCTTTCCAAATATAATATCACCAGATTCACTGAATTTTGTGTCAAAAGTTGCATAATCACCAATTTGGACAAGTTTTTTTGCCTCTTCCTTTGACCCAACACCAATATCAATAAATAGATCCTTTATCTCAGGAAGTTTTTTCATCTCTTCTTTTTTAGTATGATGAACAGGTTTATGTCCTATTACACCTGGAATCCCATTTTTCCCGATCAAGATTCTCTTTGCTAAAAGCACTCGGGAGGACATTCCTATTGCCTTGAATCTCAAAAGTCCTTTATCTTCAATACCGCTAATCATAAACCCGACCTCATCCATATGGGCAGCGAGCAATATTTTCGGCGTAGTCTCTTTGCCTTTTCTTACTATTAGATTACCATAAGGGTCTTCAATTATTTCACTGACATCATTTTGAATTGTGTTTCTTATAAATTCCCTGACTTTGCGTTCTCCACCGCTCACACCAATTAATTCACTCAATTCTTTCAACATAAGGAAATTATATCTAATAAGCATTAATTGTCAACATAAGAACCCATTGACTTTATAGGGATTATCGACTATATTTAATTGAAGGTTTTATGATAATTACTATATTAGTGTCTGTATTAATAGGCTATGTTTACGAAGATGCTGACAGCCTGATCGTTATTGACGACAGTCTTGTGATATGCGGCACTCACCAATACAATATTAAGGTTCATATCACAAATAAAGGTATATTAAAAGTTAGACAATGGAGTGGTGCAGCTGATTCAACTGGATGGCTGCTTTTGAATGCACCATTAATACTTATTCAAGATTCTTCATCGATCAATGGTTCAAAAACAGGTTATAGGGGTGGTAATAATACTCATCCTGACGGTTACGGTCCTGGATACGGTGAAGCTGGTAGTATAAGCGGTGGTGGAGGAGGAGGTGCAGGTTATGGCGGTGATGGTGGCAATGGTGGTGATTACGGTGGAGCCGGAGGCAGTGCATACGGTGATCCTTCAGATACATTAATTGAAATGGGTTCTGGTGGAGGCGCAGGCTGTTATCTGTATGTAGTGGATGGATTCGGTGGAAGTGGCGGAGCAATGACCTGCTTGAAAGCTCAACAGATTATTGTAGATTCTTCATACATTGAAGCAAACGGTGAAGACGGTCATGTTGGAACATTAGTTGGTTTTGAGGCTGGTGGAGGTGGTTCTGGCGGCGGCATAATGATATGGGCCGATAGTGTAATAATTCATCATTCTGCACTCAATGCAGACGGAGGGAATGGTGCTAATTCAGAATTCGGCGGCGGCGGCGGCGCTGGTGG
>SOIY01000039.1 GCA_004376785.1 Candidatus Stahliibacteriota bacterium
ATTCACGCATATCATTTACGTTCACTTCGTTTCGTAAATGATGCGTTCATTAAAGGAAAAATTAAAAGAGGCAGTAAGCAACGAGAAAAAAATCCGTTAGTGCCCTTTCAAATAGTTCTTGTTTTATTTGTGAACGAACATCAAAAAATCGTAGTAGCAGATATTGGTCTGCATTTATTAGTCGAGCAAGCTCGTCCCGTTAAAATAAAGATACACAAGAAAAATAAGCCATTGCAAGAATAATTATTTAACGGGACTCGACCACTACAGAATTGGAAAGTCGAACATTTTCAATTTGAAAAGGTATTAGTTTTCCAAGAACTTTGTAGCTTTAGAATTGTAGTTGCAGATTTTTATTAACTACTAAAAACTTTTTTAATCCTCGTCAATGCCCATTTGAGTTCTTTCTTTTCTATTATAAGTGGTGGTGCAAAACGGACCACCATTTCATGAGTTTCTTTAGCAAGAATCCCCAGTTGCATCAATTGTTCACAATATTTTCTTGCTTTCATTGACAATTCAACACCAATGAGTAATCCTTTTCCCCTTACCTCTTTGATAATCGGGCTCTTGATTTTTCGCAGTTCTTTCCTGAACCACTCTCCTAATGTATATGCCCTTTGGGCAAGTTTCTCTTTCGCAATTACATCGAGTGCTGCAATACCTATTGCTGAAGCCAGGGGATTACCACCAAATGTTGAACCATGATCTCCTGGATGCAGAACATCCATAATATTATCATCACATAGAATTGCTGAAACTGGATAGAACCCACCGCTAAGCGCCTTGCCAATAATAGTTATATCTGGTCTCACATTCTCGTATTCGCAAGCAAATAGTCTTCCAGTGCGTCCCAAGCCAGTTTGGATCTCATCGGCAATAAATAGAACTTTATTCTTTTTGCAGATATTGTAACATTCCTTAAGATAGCCTTTGTCCGGAACAATAACACCGCCTTCACCCTGGATCGGTTCTACAAGGAAGCCGACAGTATTTTTGTTTATTGCCCTTTTTAATGCCTGGGGACTATTATAGGGGATCATTTTAAAACCCGGGGCAAAAGGACCAAAACCGTCCTGATATTGAGATTCCGATGAAAAACCTACTATAGTCGTTGTCCTGCCGTGAAAATTATTTTCGCAGATAATGATCTCAGCACGGCTCTTTTTTACTTTCTTTTTATAATAGCCCCATTTTCGTGCTACCTTAATTGCAGTTTCGACAGCCTCTGCACCTGAGTTCATTGGAAGTGCTTTTTCATAACGAGTTAATTTGCATAATTTCTTTAAGAATAAACCCATCTGTTCATTATGAAAAGCCCTTGATGTCAAGGTTATTTTTTTTACCTGATTATTCAATGCCTTTACTATTCTCGGATGGCAATGACCCTGGTTTAATGCTGAATAGGCACTCAACATATCGAGATATTTCTTGCCTTCAACATCCCATACCCAAACACCTTTTCCCCTGGTTAGTACAATAGGTAAAGGTAAATAATTATTTGCACTAAATTTTTCTGTTAATTTAATGTATGCTTTATTCGTCTTCATTGAAACTCCGTTTCAAATGATTACAGAGATTTTTTGAAGATTACAGCGATTATATTTATCTCTGTAATCGGTTTGTATCGCCGTAATCAAGGGTTTTTAAAACCCTTCTATTATACAGAGATTTTTTA
>SOIY01000288.1 GCA_004376785.1 Candidatus Stahliibacteriota bacterium
AATGCATGATATGCTCCTTGATTTGTCTAAACATGTGAATACAATAAATAATGCAGCTAAGCATAACGAACAGAAAAACACTCGGTGTATTATCCATATTGGGCGCAAGTATAATGTGGGCAATAGAACCAATTTTTGCAAAATTATCATACGAGACTACAGATTTTCTCAACACCTTTGCTACACGAACAATTTTTTGCCTTGCAATAATTTCAATTTATGTATTTTTTACTAACAAGAAAAAATTTATCGTAAAAAGAGAATATCTGCCCAAATTAATCTATGTTTCTTTGGTTGCTACCTTGTTTGCTGATTTAATGTACATTTATGCCTTAACAAAGGTTCCTGTTATTAACGCTGTTTTAATCGGACACATGCAGCCGATTTTTATAATTTTGATTGGATTTTTTGTACTTAAGCAAGATAAAATAACAAAATTTGATTATTATGGTATATTATTTATGATCCTTGCTGGTGTATTAGTCATCACAAAAACTCTGGAAAATCTTTTAATGCTAAAATTCGGCACTATTGGTGATTTATATGTATTATTTGCTACGATTGCCTGGGCAACAACTGCAATAGTTGCACGAAAGTATTTAAAAGAATTACACGCTGGACTCATTGCTTTTTATAGATTTTTGTTTGCTGGAATTATCTTTATCATCTACATGATTGCATTCAAAGGCATTGAGATTACCAGTATATATCAAGTGCTCATAGGAATTGTAATAGGAATAGGTACTATTTTGTACTATGAAGGGATAAGACTTATTAAAGCAGCACAGGTTTCTGCACTTGAACTTTCAACACCATTCTTTGCAGCAATATTGGGATATTCGATTTTAGGAGAATATATAACCCTTATGCAATTTATCGGCATCCTATTCCTCATCAAAGGAATATACTTTCTATCAAAAAAAGAAAACCTATAACGAATTCCTAATGACTTGTTTCTTGACTTATCTCAGAATTTAGATAAACTTTAATAGATATGCAGCAGAAAATTAGACTTTTTTTAGGAATCCGGCTTTTTTGTATTAATGATGTTCATTCATTTGCATTGAGAACTAAATCGAAATGGGAACAATTATCTTCAAACAAAATCAGCTACAAACCATTCTTATGGGATAAACTGTACGGCTATGTCATTCTATTTCTCACTAAAAAGATTGACAGAACCAATAATTATCTTTATAATTAAAAAAGAACAAAAAATGAGTTGTAAAGTGAAAAGGAGGTAGCAATGCATAAATTTATTACTGCATTCACAATGATCGGTACACTTTTTATGGGACAAATTTTTGCGGATGTAATAAACGTTCCTGGTGATTATCCAACTATACAGGAAGGAATAGACGCAGCAAATGCCGGCGATGTAGTTTTGGTTGCGCCAGGAACATATTATGAAGAGATAACGCTGAAAGCTGATGTAGTAGTAATGGGAGCTGGAGAAGGTCTTTCAGTAATTGATGGTGGCAACAACCCAGGTGACGTAGTGACAGCTGTTGGTAACGACATTACGAATACCACAAAGCTTCAAGGATTTACCATTACCGGTGCCAGTAATAGTGGCGGTATGCCTGGTGGTGGCGGGATCTTCTGTAATAGCGGTGCCGCACCAGAGATTTGCAATAATAGAGTTGAAGGAAATGACCAAGGTATCGCTATGTGGAATCAGTCATCTGCATTTCTGCACAATAATGTGATTATAGATAACACATACACCGGGATAAGTGTAAGTTCAGCATCGAATATAATTAATAATACAATTGCGAATAATAACATTGGCATATATGACAGCGGCGGATACCAACCCACCATTATGAATAACATCGTTACAGGAAACACCACGTATGGGATAGGTTGCGTTAATCCCAGTGTCCCTACTGATTTCTCATACAACGATGTGTGGAATAACGGTCAAAATTATCACTATTGTTCGCCGGGGCAAGGTAGTATATCTATGGACCCCCTCTATGTAGATGAGCCGAACAATGATTATCATCTGCAACCAGGATCTCCCTGTATTGACTCAGGTAATCCATTACCCCAGTATAATGATCCGGATGGCACAAGAAATGATATGGGTGCGTATGGTGGGCCAGGAGCAACTGCTGATTTCCCAGTTGTTGAACTCACGATTCCTTCTCAAAACGAATTGAATGTTGCACAAAATATCGATGTTTCTGCCATGTTTAACATTGATATGGATCCATCAACTTTTACTTCTAATACAATCAGAATAAACAGTCACTTGACTGGTCTACATTTAGGAACAATCACTTATGATAGTGTAGCACGTATGGTAACGATTGACCCTAATGAAGATTTCGGGTGCGCTGAATTCGTAACTGCTATACTCACAAAGAGCATTCAATCTGTTTCTGGTGATTCACTCAAAGGATTTGTCTGGCACTTCATAACCAAAGTTGATAGTGGTTCAGGTATCTTTTCGCTTACATCTAATTACCCTACTGGTGACACGCCCCATTCAGTAATCATTGGTGATTTCGACTCTGATAACAATTTTGACCTCGCCGTGACAAACGAAAATACAAATGATGTTTCTGTGTTTATGGGAAATGGTGATGGCACTTTCGATCCAGGAATAAACTATGGCGTGGGTACTAATCCTCGTGCATTATGTACGTATGATTTTAATGGAGATGGTAATCTTGATTTAGGCACGGTAAATGGTTCTGACAGTGTTTCTATACTTTCAGGAAATGGTGATGGCAGTTTTGGTACAGTTGCAGACTATTCAGCTGCCAATGACCCACAGGGTGTGTGCGGAGGAGATTTTAATGCTGATGGTGATGTTGATCTGGCGGTGGCGAACTTTGTTTCACATAATATATCTATATTGATAGGTAATGGCGATGGTAGTTTCAATTCACCTATAAATTATCCAGTTGGTACTAGCCCTCGATTTGTATGCACAGGTGATTTCAATGGTAATGGATATCTCGATCTCGCAGTTGCAAATCAAAATTCTAATAATGTTTCTATACTCTTAGGCGATGGAGATGGTGGTTTTGGTACAGCTACTAACTACTCAGTTGGATCATGGCCTTATTCAATTTGCACAGGCGATTTTAATGAAGATGGTAATTTAGATTTAGCAACCGTAAATAGTGCTTCCAATAATATCTCTAGACTACTTGGAAATGGCGATGGAACTTTCGGCTCTGCAGTCAACTATACAGTCGGTGATACTCCTACCTCGATATCCACTTCTGATTTTAACGGCGATGGTAATTTAGATCTATCTGTTGCGAATTCTGTTTCAGATAATATTTCTATATTACTTGGAAATGGCGATGGAACTTTTGATTCGGCAATAAACTATCCTGCGGGTAATGATCCCTTTACAGTAGCAGCTGGTGATTTTGATAATGACTTTGACATCGATCTTACCGTTACAAATTACAGCACAAACAGTATCTCAATACTCCTAAATGAGAGTGCGCTTCTCGTGATCACCACAGATCCTGTACAAAATCAACTCGATGTATCAAAATCAACCGATGTCACTACTACGTTCAATATAGAAGTCGACCCCATAACAATCAACGATTCTACTTTCATTGCATACGGTGCTCAGTCTGGTCCTCACCCGGGAACGATTGACTATAATAGTGTAACATATACTGCTACGCTTGATCCATCTGCAGATTTTATTGACGGCGAAGTAGTTACTGCGATACTGACAAAAGATATTCAATCACTTATTGGTCCTTATCTCGGGGGTTTTGTCTGGGATTTCACCTCCGAAGTCTCAACCCAATCAGACGGGACATTTGAGAACCCCTTGGATTTCACAACCGGTAATGAACCGCGCGGCATGTTTGCAGCTGATTTTGACAGTGATTGGGATATCGACATTGCAGCAACTTCTAATCCAAATAGTGTTGTCGTCCTGCTCAACAATGGTGACGGTACTTTTGCAGCACCTGCTTATACCTCGGTCCAAGGTGACCCGATAGCTCTGTATGGCGCAGATTTTGACAGCGACGGCGATATAGACTTGGCTTCTGCCCATAACCAACCTGGTACGTCACACTTGGTCATCCTCAAAAACAATGGAAACGGTGTGTTTACGGTATTTGCTACATATGCACCAGCTACGCTCGGGCAAAATTTGTCTGGTGGTGATATTGATACTGATGGTGATGTTGATCTTGTGATGACCGACGGATGGGGTTCTGGGAATAATGTCCGGGTGATGCTGAACAACGGGGATGGGAGTTATGCTGGACCATACACCTATACTGCCGGAACATGGGCACGCGGTGTAGCAGTAAAGGATGTGGATAATGATGGTGACTTGGATCTGGGTGTTACGAATGCAGGTAATAACAATATTTCGATATTATTGAATGATGGTGACGGGAATTTTCCTGAACTGGTAAATTATGCAGTAGGTGATAATCCGACCGCAGTCTATAGTAATGATTTCAATGGTGATAACTACATTGATTTTGCCACGGCGAATTACAGCGGTAATAACATAACAGTGATATTAAATAACGGTGACGGTACATATGCAAGCCCTGTCAATTATACTACTGGAAGTAATACAAGGGCTCTCCACGGAGGTGATTTTGATGGTGATGGAGATATCGACCTAACTGCAAGTAATAACGGTACAAATACTGTGGCTGTGTTATTGAATATGGGCGATGGAACATTTGACAGTCTTGCGACCTATACAGTCGGCAATAGCCCTTGGGGGATCATGTCTGCTGATTTTGACCTCGATGGTGCTTTAGACATAGCATGTGCAAACTACAATTCAAATAACGTAACAATACTGTATAATACAGGTGTAGGTATTGAAGAGAATAAGCAATCCAATGTTGCAACATTCCTTGAAGTCTATCCAAACCCATTTTGCAAAACAATAAGTATTAGATTGGGCTACCAAACTATTAAAAATCGTGAAACACCATCACTCAAAATTTACGATGCTTCTGGTCGCTTGGTGAAACAATTTTCACTGCCTAGTGATTACTGTTTAGTACCTACAGTCATTTCCTGGGATGGTACTGATAATTTAAACAGAAAGGTTCCCAATGGTGTTTATTTCTGTCAACTTGCAGCAACCGATTTTGTACTTACAAAACAGGTTATACTGATAAGATAATTAAAAAAACAGGAATTTACTAAATTCTATTTATTCCTTCTTATCTCCTCCAGTGTAGTTTTTGCATCAGGTACGTTCTTGAACCACTTTTCAAGTTTCTCGCAGATATAATCATCGCAATAAGCACAATTCTGGACTTTCTTTTCAATACCACATTTTCTTATTTCACATATATTGCAATAATTAATGTGTTCTCCGTCAGCTAAACAACCATCACAGTTAATACTCTCGGGCGTAACTGTTTCGCCAAAATCTTTTGACCACTCTTCAGCAGTTTTTTTCCTCAATTCATCATTGTTTTCTTTTTTGGCAATCAATGCAGGACATTTTGAACATTCAAGCCCGCAATATGCAATCATTTTATCCAT
>SOIY01000013.1 GCA_004376785.1 Candidatus Stahliibacteriota bacterium
ATCTGTGTAATCTGTGTAATTATGCTCGCGGATGATGCTCTCTATATATCTCTTTTAGATACTCACGGTCAATATGTGTATAAATCTGTGTTGTAGAAATATCTACATGGCCCAAGAGTTCCTGAACTACACGCAGGTCTGCCCCGGCTTCTAATAGATGAGTTGCAAAGGAGTGACGAAACATATGAGGTGTTACCCTTTTTTTTATACCAGCCTTTATACGATATTTACGTAGTATTTTTAAAAAACCCATCCGTGACATATTCTTACCTCGCGCATTCAAAATAAGAAATGGTGAAGATCTCTTTTTAATAATCAGTGGTCTACCAATACTAATATATTCATCTATTGCTTTTTCAGCCTTTTTGCCAAAAGGCACGATCCGTTGTTTATTACCTTTACCAATAACATTTACCAAATCATTATCCAAATCCAAATCAGTAATTGTAAGGCTCAGTAACTCAGATATCCTCAATCCTGCTGCATATAATAATTCTAAGCATGCTCGATCCCGTAATCCAAGAGGTGTTTTTTCATCAGCCGATTCAATGATTGATGTCACTTCATCAATCGATAGAATCAAAGGTAGTTTTCTACCAACCTTCAGTAATTCCAGATCAGATGCAGGGCTGTAATTAATGGTTTTGTTAAAAACCAAATATCTGTAAAACGCCTTTATGCTGGAAATTTTACGATTTATAGATCTTGGACTCAAACCTGTATCAAACATGGTATGGATAAAATCCCGTAAATCATGAACTGTAGTAGTAATAGGTGTTTTTTTTCGAATACTAAGGAAATTTTCTAATTGTAGCAAATCGTATGTATAAGAACGGATCGTATTAAGCTCATCACCTTCAGAAATCAAGAAATTCTCAAAATCCTTGATTATGTCACTTGCTTCCTTCACATCTCTACGACGAGTTTTCTTAGGCAATTGGTCAAGTTAATTAACTTGCCTTTATTATCTATATAAATGACATCCTCTAGCCTAATACCAAATCCCTTATCAGGATAATATAGGCCGGGTTCGACAGTAAACACAATGCCAGGCTTAATCTTATCTTTATTGTTCTTTAACAGCCCAAATGATGGACTTTCGTGTACGTTCAGCCCAAGACCATGTCCGAGTGAATGGCAATAGCCATCTTGGATTTTTGGTGTACTGAGCAATGTCCTATGGCCTTGCTTTTCAAAAAACTTACATAATAATTTTTCTACGTCAACATTTCTCTTCCCTACTTTTAGTCTATCTATAATATAATCCTGGGCGTTTCTAACAACCTTATAAATGTCCATAACATTTTTAGGCGCATATCCAAAACAGATTGTTCTAGTAAAATCAAAGAAATAACCTCCGCCAAGCTCCTGAGGGAAAATATCAAAAACTATTGTCTTACCAAGTTTTACAACTTCGCGATCTTTGCCAGCATTATGAGGAACACCAGCATCCCTACCTTGAGCAACAATCATCCCTTCAGAATTAACTAAATTCTTTTCAAATAAATCTCTTTGTACCATAGTCCTTAGATCACCGATCAACAATTTCTTGTTTTTGTCTTTCATTATCACATTATTTTTAATCTTCATAGAACGAACAGTTTCCAGCATATTAGTAAATGCATGTACAACTGCCTTACCTGCGCGCTTTATCCGCTTAACCTCCTCCTCACTCTTTGTTTCCCTTGCAATAGCCATTAAATCCTTTCGATCTTCATAATGAATTTTTATTTTTTTATCAAATTTAATCAGTTGTCGAAGATAATTGTAGCCCATTCCAAAAGTAGTTTTACCATAGAACGCCACATCACCATTGACTTTTAGATCATCAAATATTGTTTTCATGAAAAAAGCATTTGCTTTAATTTTATCTGGATATTTTTCATAAATTTCCTTAACTCCATACCTATTAAAATTAATAAGTCTAAGCCCACTCTCTTGTGCAACCTCTCGTTCAATTGGATAGTGAATAACACATGCTGGTTTTCCCTGTTTCTTAATATAATTTCCGAAAATATTTGCACCATTCAATAAATAATACATTGTCGCATCTTTGCTCGACTTTCCTACAGCATATATTGCATCAATCTTCATTTTTTTCATTAATTTATCAATATCCTTTCTCATCTTACCCCCTTGTTAATAATATTCACCAATATTGTTATATATCCCAAAGTATGTCACGTTACTTCATGTACCATGTAGCCAATTTGAAAAAATTCTCCAGAATCACGATGCCAGCAGGACGTTTATCATCAAACCGTTCTGGATGGAATTGAACACCGTACATCGGTAGCACCTGGTGCTTGATTGCCTCAATAGCACAGTTTGGTGAATCAGCAATATTCACAAAATTATAGGGGACATTTTGAACTATTTCCTCATGCGATTCCATAACCAGAAATTTCTCTCCAAGTCCGTCAAAAAGCTCATCGTTTCGAATTTTTCTGATCATATAATAGCCTTCCAACATTTTACCTGTTGGCATAACGCTCTCTCCAAAAGCTATTGAAAGAAGCTGATGTCCAAAACAGATTCCTAATACAGGTTTTTCCGTTCTTCTTAAAAATTCCACCTCATTTGCATAGGATTCGAACACTTCAGGCTCAACTAACTTACGCTGTGAACCGGAAAGAACAATTGCATCAAATAATTTAAAATCTTCACTACTTGACATGGTGGAACAATCCTTTACCTCAACTGTGTGAATAGTTACATCTTTAACAACATTGTATAGATTTTCCATCTGAGGTGAGTTCGGTAAATAATTGTCAATTATTAATGTTCTCATCAATCACCTCGAAAAGTATATCAACAAGTTTTGCTTCTTTTGCACGCCTGATTTCCTTCCCTTTTGCAAATACAATTCCAACTCCTTTACCGCAAGCAATACCAAAATCTGCTTCACGGGCTTCCCCAGGGCCATTAACAACACAACCCATTACTGCAACCTTCATGAAACTCTTATATTTTTTTAAACGGCTTTCTACTGTACGTGCAATCCTTGCAAGGTTAACTTCACATCGACCGCACGTTGGACAGCTGATAAAAATTGGACCATGCTGTCGTAAACCCAATGAATTAAGTATTTCATAAGCAGCAACAACTTCCATAACTGGATCAGAAGTCAAAGAGACGCGTATCGTATCACCGATACCTTGATTCAGCAAAATACCTAAACCAACAGCGCTTTTTATCCCACCCCGAAATGGAAGCCCTGCTTCGGTAATACCAATATGGAGCGGATAATTAAATTGTTTACTGAGCATTTTGTAAACAAATATTGTATCTCTAACATCTGCACCCTTTGCTGAAATAACTATATTATTGAATCTATTGTTAATAAAAATATTAATTGCATCCTTCATAGACTCAACAATAGCATCCGGTGTTGGATGCCGATACTTTTTTAAAATAGATTTTGGCAGTGAACCAGAATTAACACCGATTCTAATAGGAACACAATTGTCTTTTGCCTTTTTAATGACTTCAGTAACCTTCCAATTTTCGCCAATATTACCAGGGTTTATCCTGATTTTATCCACACCTGCATCAATTGCTTTCAGGGCTAAGCGGTAGTCAAAATGGATATCAGCAATAATTGGAATAGACACGGATTTTTTAATACGCCTCAAGGATATAGCATCATCCTTATTAACAACTGCCATACGAACCATATCGCAACCTGCCTTTTGCAGACGCTTAATTTGAATAATAGTCTTTTTAATATCCCGGGTTTTAGTCTTGGTCATAGACTGTACAACAATTGGATTATTCCCTCCAATCTTCACCTTACCAATTTCTACAACCTTTTTTAATTTCCTCATTCGCTCTGCCGTTTTATCTTCGCACCTAAACGGCGCAATTTAGTTTCGAATTTTTCATAACCGCGGTCTAAATGATAGATTCGACGCACCACGGTTTTACCCTTTGCTACAAGACCAGCAAGTACCAAAGCTGCAGAAGCACGCAGGTCTGAAGCCATCAAATAAGCACCGGATAATTTGTTCACGCCATTAATGACTGCTGTATCGCCCTCAATTGTAATATCTGCCCCCATTCTCATAAGTTCCAATGCCTGCATGAAACGATTCTCGAAGATTGTCTCTTTTACGGTGCTCGTTCCGGGCACAATTGAAAGAAGCGCCATAAATTGAGCCTGCATATCAGTAGGAAATCCAGGATAAGTTGTTACAAATATATTTGTAGCATGCAGTCGTCTGGTGCCGTGCACTACGATGTTATCTTCTCCTCTTTCCACCATTACACCAATTTCTTCAAGTTTATCAAGTATACTCGTTAAATGATCAGGACAACAATCTTGTATAGTTATTGAACTGCGGGTTATTGCTGCTGCAGCAGCAAATGTGCCAGCTTCAATACGGTCAGGGATGATAGAATACTTTACATCTGTTGCAGAAGATTTTCCTTTTATGGTAATCCTGTGTGTACCCTGTCCAGTAATATCAAAACCCGTCGCATTTAAAAAATTTGCAACATCAATCACCTCTGGTTCACAGGCTGCTGGGCTAATAATCGTCTCTCCCTTTGCCTGAGCTGCAGCAATCATAACATTTATGGTAGCACCAACTGACGTGCCTTTTGGACCCTCTATATTTACCTCATGACCTAATAATTTACGAGTATGGGCATTGATAAAACCGTCTTTAATCTCTATGCTAGCACCCAATGTGCGCAATCCCTTTATGTGCAGGTCAATCGGTCTTGGACCAATAGCACAGCCACCTGGCAAAGATACCTTCGCCTTTTTCACGCGTGCTAATAATGCACCAAGCACATAATATGATGCACGCATTTTTCTAACAATATCATAAGGGGCATCAATTTTTTTAATCTTCGATGTATGAATTTTCAAAACATGATGATTAAATATCACATCTGCACCAAGGTGTTGAATGAGCTCTATCATTGTTCTAACATCAATAAGATCAGGAATATTTTCTAATACCACCTTTTTATCGGTCAAAAGGGATGCTGCGATTATCGGCAGTGCTGAATTTTTTGCACCGGCAATCTTTACTTCACCGGAAAGTTTCTTGCCTCCTTCAATTACAAATTGCTGCATGGAAAATTATATAGAAATTATTAATATTGTCAATAAAATAATCTACACGTGCCAGTTTAATTTATCTTTTGACTATATTAATAAAAAGATTAAAATTAAATATGGGGAGATCATTCCTTAAATACCTGAAAAGCTTTAACTCACTCAATAAGATTGCACCGCCTGAGAAATTTAAATCCACTCCGATATCTTAACCATTGCCTTTTCCGAATTTTTAGTTATAATTAATTATTCAAAGGAGGTAACTATGCCTAAGTTTTTAATTACGTTACCACCAATGCCGAAAGACAAAGTCATGTCGGCCTGAACATCTGTTATTAATGCTTCCGTTGGAAGCAATCTCAAGATGGACAGAGCCTATATAGATGAAGTAAAAGGTCAGGCAATCTGTTGCTGGGATGCACCTGATCAAAAGAGTGTCGAGAACCTATTTACCCAGGCGCATGTTAAGACTGAGTCAATTAAGCAGGTGGTTGAATACCCTGGTTAGTTTTTTGACTTGCTCGATTAGGTGTTTTTCCGTTTAATTGAGTAACTAATTAATCAGAAAAAGGGCTGGTGGCTTTCAAACCATTGGCCCTTTTTGATATTCGAAATTTTCAAAGGAATCTGATCCAACTGCATTATATGCAGAGTATCATACCATAGGCAGATCCGCCTCAGGCGGAACTCTACCACTACAATTCCACTGAAAATTGTACAACTGCACAGAAATCTTGGTTTTGAATTTAAATAGTTGAATTTTGATACTATTCACCCCGTGAAACAGGAGTAACCTTATTATGGAAAAAGAAAAAGGAAAGCAATCAAAGTTAGTGAAGATAGAACCCTTCAAGGCAGGCTGTATTTCACAGGGTAAAGGATTTTCCGCCAGAGGTGGATCAGCCTTAGGCTGAAGATATTCGGATTTACCCAAGCCTATTACAATAGGCTGGGTTTAGAATTTGCACTACTGTGTTGTGTAGTGAATTATATTCTTCCAAATCTGCTGGCGAGTTCATCAAGTGTATACTTTATAACAATAGGTCTGCCATGCGGGCAGGTATACGGATTTTCACAGGCAAATAACCCATCAATTAGATTCTGCATTTCAATAATCGAAAGTTTTTGACCTGCTTTAATCGCACTGCGACATGCAACAACCTTGGCTATTTCGCCCTTTTCTTTTATTAAATTACCCAATTCATTTATTTCATCAAACAATCCACTAATGTCTTCTCGATTAACCTGTGCATCAGCAGGCAGACTATCTAATACAATGGTGCGAGATGAGAATTCTTTAAATTCTATACCAAACTCATTCAGTATTGGCTTGGTTTTCTTATAGACTCGATATTGCTCTGGCGTAAGCTCAAGAGTAATTGGAAACAACAACCTCTGTGCTCCTTTCTTGCCTTTCATTATTGATTCATAGATAATCCTTTCGTGAGCAACGTGTTGATCAACGATTATTAAACCCGATTTCGTTTGAGATAGTATATATGTATTGTGCAGTTGCCAAAACTCATCAGAATCTCTACCTGATTCCACCTTTGCCTTCTCCTCTGACCCATAAGGCATAACAGTTTCCTGAATAAACTTAGCAGCCTTTTTTATGCCTTCTCTTTCTATCATCTCTATTCCTGATGGTTTATAATCAACAACTGCTGTTCTTGAAAATATTTTTTTCTTTATTGCTTGGGTTAGTAAATCTATAATATACTTCTCGTCCTTAAATTTAACCTCATTTTTTGCTGGATGAATATTAACATCAACAAATTTTGGTTCAATTGTAATATTAAGTATAAACGCAGGCGGATTTTTAGGATTCTGATAAGCATTAAGAATTGTCCGATAAATTCTCGGATACCTAACCGGTCTTGAGTTTACATATATGTAACTCATGTGATGTCGCTCAAAGAATTCAGGACGTGAAAAAAAACCAAAAATTTCTACATGACCAATAATAGCATTGATATCTATTAAAGATTCAACAATATTTCTCGGAAAGAACATTTTAATCCTTTTCTCAATCGAATCCACGCTTAAAAAATTAAGTATGCCACGCCCTGATTCTCCAAAATTGAAATGGACTTCAGGGTTAACAAATGCATATGTTTTTACAATCTCAGTAATCAATCGACGTTCCCATTGACTCGATTTTAGAAATTTGAATCTTGCTGGCAGATTAAAAAACAGATTTGAAATCTTAATCCTTGTGCCTTGTGCACGGTGGGAATCAACAACACCCTTTAGTTCACCACCTTTTACCTCGATCTTTGTCCCCTTTTTGCCATCTGATGTTTCTAATTCGAAATATGACACCTGGGCAATACTTGCCAGTGCCTCGCCACGAAATCCATAGGTGTTGATGTCTTCAATATCGTCAACAGTTTCAATCTTACTTGTGCTATACCTTTCAATGGCAAGTACAGCATCATCTCTACTCATCCCTATACCATCATCATTGACCAAACACTTCTGCTTTCCCCCATCTGTAACATCTATTTCAATCCGCTTTGCCTGGGCATCCAATGAATTTTCAAGCAATTCTTTAATAGCAGAGGCTGGCCTTGATATAACCTCGCCAGCTGCAATTTTACCCCTGACCTCAGGTGACAAAATCTTGATTTTAGTCATAATTAATTCTATAAAATATCAGGAAGATCATTTTACCTGATGTCCTGTTATCCTGATATCCTGATATCCTTTCCTTATTACCTCTATATCCCGTGCAATAGCCCTTTGTAGCGCCTCGGCAGTTGAAAATTTCCTGACATTCCTAATGCGTTTGAACAGTTTTATGGAAACCTCTTTTTTGTAGAGATTACCAGAAAAATTAAGTAGATGAATTTCTAATAGATTATGATGACAGAACATCGCACCAAGGAATTCTTTGTTGTGCATAGGAACTTTTACTCTATAAACACCATCAAGGGGTATTAATTTCTCTTTTTGTACTCTGATATTTATTGTAGGAAACCCCAGCTTTTTCCCTTTTCCTTTACCTTTAATCACCTTACCTGAAATCGTATACTGCCTACCCAATAATTTGTTAGCTGCCTCTATACGACCAAGTAAAAGAAGTTCACGAATACGCGTACTCGATATCGTACCATCTTCTTTTACCCGCGGTAAAATATGTACTGAAAAATTATTCAGTGCCAGCTGCATTAATAATTTCGCTGAGCCTTTTCTCCCTTTTCCAAAATGAAAATTTTCACCGATTACAACAGTAGATGGAGAAATTTTTGTAACAACTAATTTTACAAAATCACTGGGCGTCAATTGTGAAAATTCTTTTGTAAACTTAAAGTAGTATATAAAATCCACTCCTAATTCTTTAAAAACGTTTTCCTTTTCCTTTTTCAAAGTGAGATAAATGATTGGAGCTGATTTTAATACAAAAAAAGGTAGAGGAATAAAGGTTATAATCCCGATGCGCTTTTTATGTCCAACTGATTTTTTTAGATATTCTACAATCCCTTGATGGCCACGATGGACACCATCGAAACTGCCAATACCACAAATGGAGTTTTTGGTAATTAAATTTTTTCTATCTATCAGTATCTTCAATTCCCATTAACCAAATTATAATATATCACCCAATTTCTTTGCATCAGTAATTCCATACTTCCCGATTCGTATTCTTTGTAATGACAGTAAGGTCGCGCCACATCCCAGCCGATCACCAAAATCAAAAGCAAGGGAACGCAGGTAAACACCTTTGCCAACAACTGCATTAAACATCAATTTGGGATAATCAAATTCTGTAATCTGGAAAGATTTAATAAATACCTCTCTTTTTTGCGGATGTACACTAATCCCTTTACGGCTTAATTCATATAACCTTCTACCACCCTGTTTAATAGCAGAAAACTTTGGTGGTATCTGTTCAATCTCTCCGGTAAAATTGTTTGCAATTTGGTTTAATCCCTCAAGTGAAAGATTTGCCGGACTAAAACTCTGCCCCGCATAATCTTGTGTATCAAAAACACAAGACCATTCGTTCATTTTCTCCACTTTTCTACCACTTATATCATATGTATCTGTTACCATTCCAAGTATTATTTCACCAGTGTATTCCTTTTCATCTCTTTGAATTTCCATACATTTTTTTGTAGCCTTACCTATAAGAATAACCAGCAACCCACTGGCAAATGGGTCAAGTGTGCCTGCATGACCAACTTTTTTATAACACCTTTTTAAAACACGAATAATCTGAAAAGAACTGAAGCCAACCGGTTTGTCAACTAACAAAATTTTATCGGACATAATTTTTGATTATGAAACTCTCGAAGATCTGGGGATTCGTATGTAAAACGCCTTACGCCCGATTTATCCTATGGAATGCGAAACATGTTCCACTGGGACACCCTACGCTTTTTTCTTGATTTCCTTAAGTATAGCACGTAAAATGTCTTGTTTTGCTGAATTAATATTCTTTTTGATTTTAATACCAGCAGCAAGCCGATGACCACCTCCACCATATTTTCTTGCCAGTTTATCAACATCAATAACACCGTCACTGCGCAGACTGATTCGCGTTCCTTCCCTCTCTTCCCGTAAAAAGAATGAAACCCTAACATTTTTAATAGCTTGAAGAAAGGATACATAATTTTCTGAATCTGGCATCTTTGCGCGATTTCTCTTTAACATATCCTGAGTAAGATACATAACACCAACACCATTTTTAATCTCTATTGTATTAAGAACCTTACTTAGTAATAGCGTACCACTGAGGGTCTTCGCGTTTAATTTTTTCACAAGTGGACCTGGCTTCACACCTGATTCAATCAATGCAGCTGCGATATCTAATGATTCCTTTGTGGTATTGGGATATATAAATCCACCAGTATCACTGTAAATTCCACAATAAAATATTTCTGCCAAAGATTTATCAACTTTTATCCGTAGTTTCTCAAACATTTGATAAATAATCTCGCAAGCAGATGATGCTTCTTCTTTGACAATCCTCAATTCGCCGAATGAATCATTACTTTTGTGATGATCAATGTTTATAATAGTCTTGGAATCTAATTTTGTGGACCTGAAATAATTTAAATCAGGAAATATCCTGGAGAGATCTGCTGAATCAACTGCAATCAATAAATCAAATTCTGGTATTTTCCTTACAAACTTCCATTCCCCCAAAAGAAAACGATATTTTGAAGGAATTGGCGAATGACAGAAAAGTATTGCTTTTTTTCGTTTAAAATGCTTTACAAAATAACCACAGCTTAACGCTGCTGAAAGACCATCACAATCAGGGTCAATATGAGTAGCAATTAAAATTCGCTTGCTATTCTTTATTATCCGTACTAATCTCTTTAAACAATTCATCTATTTTTTTTCCATGTTCATAACTATCATCAATCTTGAACATAAGATCTGGAATTGACCTTAATCTTACACGTTGTGCCAAAATACTCCTGATATAACCTTTTGCTCTTTGCAGTGTCTTAAAACTCTCAGATTTATTATCCAAACTTGAAAAATAAACTATTGCTATTTTTAAATCAGGGCTTACATCTACATTCGTTATAGTAATAAAACCAAGCCTGGGGTCATTTATCTCTCGCGTAACTATATTGGATATCTCTCGTTCTAATACTGAAGCTACTCTCTCTTTTCGCATTATATAATTTCCATTTTAAAATCTAACAATGATACTAAATGTGTTTTATCTAAAAAATCAATAACCTTTTTCATTGTTGAATCCACGATTGATTTATCATTGCTGCATGTTACAAAAGCTAATTGAGTCCTCTGCCACAAGGACAAATCACCAAATTCACATATAGCAATATTATAGTGATTCCTTAATCTCTCTTTCAGACTTTTAATCACTCTTCTTTTATCTTTGAGAGACTGACAGTTACCAATATGGAGATCTAATCTACCATGGCCAACAAAAAGCTTATCTTCCATTTGTTTCTGATTTTTCTTCTATTTTATAGAATTGAATAATATCACCTTTCTGTAAATCATCAGCATTTTCAAGACCCACGCCACATTCGTAACCAGCTAAAACCTCTTTAGCATCTTCTTTGAATCTCTTTAAAGAAAGAACCTTTGAGCTTAAAATTTCTTTATCATCTCTAATAACGCGTGCAACGGCGTTCCGTATCACCCTGCCATCTTTTACATAACAGCCTGCTATAGAACCAAGTTTATGTATACTAAATACTTCCCTAACCTCGGCTTCACCAACAAGTACCTCTTCCAGTTTTGGTTCCAGCATACCCAACATTGCAGACCGTAAATCATCCAACGCCTCGTAAATCAAACGGTATGTACGAATTTCAACTCCCTCACGCTCTGCCGATTCAATGGCATTGGTATCCGGATCCACGTGAAATCCAACACAGATTGACCCGGTAACTTCAGCAAGAAGAATATCTGAGACATTTATTTTGCCTACACCTTTATGAACCACCTTGACACTAACATTTTCCATACTCAATTCATTTAATTTTTCGTCGAGTGCTTCTGCTGAACCAACAGAGTCTGCTTTAAGAACAACTTTCAATTCTTTGGTTTCACCTGCTTTAATTTTTTCCTGCAGATCAAGCAAAGTTACTTTGGATTTTGCTCTCAATTTTCGGCTTCTCTCCATGAGCTGTCTTTGATAAGCAAGTTCTCTTGCACGTCGCTCATTGTCTGCTGCGAGGAAAATTTCGCCAGCCTGGGGTAACCCACTGAATCCCAGAACCGAAACAGGAGTCGAAGGACCTACCTTACTAATCTTATTCATCTTGTCATCAAACATTTCTCTAACCCTTCCAAAATGGGGACCACATACAAATGGATCTCCCTTATGGAGTTCACCTTCTTGTACAAGAACAGTAGAAACATTACCCTTTCCCCGATCAAGTCGGGCTTCAATAACAACTCCCTTTGCGGTTTTTTTAACTGGTGCCTTTAACTTCAACTCTTCGGCTTTAACTAATATCGCATCTAATAAATCAGGTATTCCAACACCTTTTAATGCTGATGTCTCAACACATATACATTTTCCCCCAAATTCTTCTATAACAACATTTGCTTTAGCAAGTTGAGTTTTAACTCTATTAACATTTGCGTTTGGTAAATCAATTTTATTTATGCACACAATTATTGATACATATGCAGCACGCGCATGGTCGATTGCCTCAACAGTTTGAGGCATGACACCATCATCAGCTGCAACAACTAAAACAACGATATCAGTAACCTGAGCACCTCTTGCCCTCATAGCAGTAAATGCCTCGTGCCCTGGCGTATCAAGAAAAGTAATAATCTTGTCATTATAAGTAATCTGATATGCTGCCACCCGCTGTGTAATCTTACCATATTCTTCATCAACGACACGAAGCTCTGTAATTGCATCCAGAAGTGTAGTTTTGCCGTGATCCACATGGCCCATAACGGTTACAACCGGAGGTCTCTCTACCTCTTCAGCATCACCTTTGACTGTTACGATCTGATCTTCAGGAGACATAACCTTCACTTTATAGTCAAATTCATCACAAAGTACTGTAATGGTATCGAGGTCAATGCGCTGATTTAAACTAACCATCAAACCCATATCAAGACATTTTTTAATTACATCACTTGTCGGCATTTTCAAAGCCTGAGAAAACTCAGCAACAGTCATAAAATCTACAACTTCAACTGTTTTTTCTGTAGGTATGGACTCGGTCTTCACGGGGACTTCACGCTTATAATGTTTCCTGGTTTCCTTTTTTTCCAATTTAGCAAGGGTCGATTTAACTTTTTCTCGTATCGCTTCTTTATCGATTTTTTTCTTCTTTTCCTTAACCTTTGGTTTAGTATAGCGACGTGTGAATTCTCTCTTAACCCGTTTTTTCTCTTCAGATATCTTTGCCTTAACCTTTTTTATCTCTTCTTCAGTAAGAATCGACATATGGCTCTTGGCTTTAATACCAATTTCCCCAAGTAACTTTTTTAGCGCAGCACTTGATAGACCAAGGTTTTTTGCTACATTATGAACTTTGTTTCGCGGCATCCTCTTTCTCCTCTTTTCCCTTCTTTCTCAAAATCTCCAATATTTTCTCTAAAGTTTCATCGTCCAGTTTCAAAAGGAATTTCAACTCTTCAACCGGAGCTTTAATCACACTTAGAACATTAGCGTAACCCTTTTCCGCCATCAGTTTCCTCAAAGCCGGTTTCAATCCCTTTACATCTTTTATCTTTATCTTAGCTAATGCTTTTTCCTCAAGCTCTTTTTCATATTCTGATACCTTTTTAATCTCTATCTCCATTTCGCAAAGCTTTGAAGCAAGATCAACATTTACGCCATTCTTGCCGATCGCTTTCGAATAATCATCGTCCGGCACAACAGCCGCTACCTGACCTTCATCAATGGCTATAACCTCTTTTATCGTAGCAGGCGATAAACTCCTGGACACCTGAAGTTTCGAATCTTTGCTCCACTGAATAATATCAATACGCTCGCCTGATAACTCCTTAACTATTGATTGAATTCGACTGCCACGATAACCAACACAGGCACCAATCGGATCAATTTTCTGCTCAAGTGTCTGAACTGCCACCTTAGCCCTCACCCCAGGTTCACGCACGATTTTAACAACCTGGACCAAACCTTCTTTTATTTCTGGAATTTCATAATATAGTAACCGTTCCAAAAATTTCCAATCAGTCCTGGAAAGGATAATCTGAGGTCCCCATTTAACTCGGTCAACCCTTGCAACAACAGCTCGGATGGGTGAATCCAAACGATAATGCTCATTTCTCATCATACCATAAGACGGAATCGTCGCTTCAACCGGTCCTAAATCAACAAGCACTTCATTACGACTCACAACCTTAACTATACCTTTTACAATCTCACCAACTTTTTTATCATACTCTACCATGATTCTATTTCTTTCCGCTTCACTAACCCGTTGTGTAAGGGTCTGTTTAACCGATTCAATGGCACTTCGACCTAAATCAGCAATCGCAATCTGTGTACGGAATTCATCTCCGATCTTGTAATCTTCCTTCTTCTGACTGGCTTGTTCCAAAGATATCTCCTTGTCAGAGTCTTCAACATTCTCAACAACTTTCTTTACAATAAAAATCTTGATCTCACCAGTTGATTTGTTAACCACCACTTCAGATTCAATCCCCTTGCCAAACTTCCTTTTCACACCATTCTTTACTGCCTCAGCAAGTGACTCTATCACATAATCGAATTTTACACCCCTTGCCCTTGCAATTGATTTTATATTTTCAATTATCAAATTATCTTGGTTTGTCATATTCTAATTCCTCCACAACCTTTGCTTTTATTATTGAAGTATAGTGAATCAAATTTTCGCCAAGATCTGTTGCCACAACAACTCCATCCTTTTCAGTGCTCCTGATATAACCCTCTATTTTCTGGTTTCCAACATCTATTTGTACAAATTTACCCCTTGCCCAAAGATAATGCTCCGGACGTTTCAAAAATCTCTCAATACCAGGCGAAGAAACTTCGAGGCGATAAGAAGAAGTGATAAAATCTGAATCATCAATCTTTTTAGAAATCATTTTGCTAACCTTTTTGCAATCCTCAATAGTAATTACCCCTTCTTTTTTATCAATAAAAATCTTTAAAGTCTTTGATATTTCATTAAAATGTATATCATAAAGCCGTAAGCTTAAATTATCTAATAAATCTTTTATTATATTTGAAATTTCCCCTAAATCAAAATTATCACTCATTTAACCTCCGATATAAAATATCTTTTAACTCTAAACACTTATCTGCAATCAAATTTTTATTGACCTCAAAGACCTCCTTTGTTTCACGTAGAGATATATCAAACTTATTACTCTTCATTCCTTTCGGGCCAATAGTCAACCTTATTGGAATACCTAAAAGTTCCGAATCATTAAATTTTATCCCAGCCGATATATCACGGTCATCTATAATAATCGAAAAACCACCTTTAGTCAATGCCTGATTAATATCATCAGCAGCATTTGCAATCTCTTTGTTTAGCGGATTTAAAACGATAACATAAATGTCATAGGGTGTAATTGAAATAGGCCAGACTGCGCCATGCTCATCCCCTTTCTGTTCACAAGCCCAAGCCATTATACGTTCCAAGCCAATACCATAGCTCCCCATCACAATAGGCTTTTCCACACCGTTTTCATCCAGAAATGTTGCACCAAGTATCTCAGAATATCTTGTCCCTAATTTAAAAATGTGGCCAAGTTCAAGCCCGTTATACAATTCAAGCTCACCCTGACACTTTATGCATTTATCGCCAGATTTTACTTTCCTTAAATTGAGATAGTCTTTCACCTTAATATCCCGTTCTAAATTCAGCCCTCTAATATGATAATTATTTTTGTTTGCGCCAGTAATCATACCTCTGGCACCTTTTAAAAGTTCATCCACATAGATATCTATATCATCCTTCCCTACAGGACCTATAAAACCAGGTTCAGCGCCAAAGTATTTAATAATCTCATCTGGGGTAGCTGTTTCATAGGAAAAGCCAAACCTATTCTTTATTATATCCTCATTTATATCATAGTCGCCCCTGAGCAAAATAAGAATGGGTTTTTTTTCTACAGCTGTAAAAAATATACTTTTTACAAGATTTTGGGGCGTAACATTCAAAAAACCGCTCACCTCTTCCACACTTCTCTTATCTGGTGTATGGACGTCAGTAACTTGGGAATCTTCAAATTCAGCAAACCTACCTCTTCCCTCGGCAACTTCCAGATTTGCTCGATAATTACAATTCTTACAGGCAATAACAGTAGCCTCACCGCCTTCTCCCCTCGCTACAAATTCTTTTGATTCACCAGTTCCCATAAGTCCACCTGCAGCGTCAACAATCTCGAAATCAAGTCCACAACGTTGGAAAATTTTTGTATAAGCCTCTTTATGAAGATTGAAGCTTTTATCAAGACCCTGTTCATCCCTGTCCAAACTGTAAGAATCCTTCATAATAAATTGACGTGAACGGATTACTCCATATCTAGGCCTTTTCTCATCACGAAATTTCATTTGGATTTGATACCAGATCTGAGGCAGGTCGCGATAAGAACGGATTCTTTTACGGGCTATTTCAGTAATAATCTCTTCATGGGTTGGACATAAACAATAATCCCTATCTTTCCGATCCTTGAATCGAAACATATCATCGCCATATTCTTTCCAACGACCTGACTCCTCCCAAATCTCTTTTGGCGAAATTGCCGGCATCAATAGCTCTTGTGCACCAATCCTGTCGTGTTCTTCACGAATTATATTACTGATTTTCATAAGAATACGCCAACCAAGAGGAAGATAGATATGCACACCTGCAGCTATCTGTTTTATGAACCCACCGCGTAAGAGAATCCGATGACTTTTGCTTTCTGCTTCCTTAGGATCTTCACGCAATGTCGCAATTAGAGATTTATCAAATTTCATAACATATAATATACCATAAACTTCCAACAAAGTCAATAGCTCG
>SOIY01000173.1 GCA_004376785.1 Candidatus Stahliibacteriota bacterium
ATTTGACATTTAGCATTTAGAATTTGTCATTTTTGTTCTTCTATAATTCCTTTCATTGGCACGAATCTTACTGGAATGATTTCAGTCTTCTCAAACTTTCCCTCAACCTTTTTGAATAGTGTAAGCATCTGAAAATTATCTCCCAATGGTACAATCAATCTACCCCCTTCAGCAAGCTGTTTAATTAATGGCTCCGGCACTTCTGGTGGTGCACAGGTGATAATTACAGCATCAAATGGCCCTGCTTCAGGCCAGCCAAGAAAACCATCACCACATCTTACTTGAACATTGCTAAACCCAAATTCTTGTAACCGTTGGGATGCGGAATTTGCAAGCGATGGTATTATTTCAATCGTGTAGACTAACCGAACAATTAAAGATAAGATTGCTGCTTGGTAGCCAGAACCAGTGCCAATCTCAAGAAGTTTATCTCCATCTTTCAAATTCAATTTCTCGGTCATTAAAGCAACGATGTAGGGCTGGGAAATGGTCTGATCCTCACCTATAGGAAGTGGATAATCATTGTAGGCAAGTTTTTCTAATTTTTCAGGTACAAATTTATGGCGTTCTACCTCAAGCATTGCATTTATGACCTTTTTGTTAGTTATTCCCCGGGCAACAATCTGGTTTTGAACCATCTCCTTTCGTGCAACCTTATCCCATGATAGATTTTTTTTATTTTTTATATCAGAACAATTTACCAAAATGAATGACAATACAAATATCAGGAATGTTTTTGACAAAAATATAATAACTCTCACCATTAGATACATCCTAAGCGCCAATCTGCCATCCACCATACTCTTTAGCAGAAGCATGGGGGTTTGAATAACGCAAATTATCAAAACATAAATTCAAAACAACTTTGGATATTAATCTACCTATGTACTTTTGTCGATATTAATTTTTACCAAACCAAGATTTGCATCTTTCTGACAGATTACAAAGAATATTCCTTCTTCTGTATTTTTTATAAAGAAAACACTATTCGAAGTATAGAGTATGGATGTGGTCTTTTCTATATTAAGACTTTTTTTAATCCTGTTCACAATCTGTGCTGCCATTGAAGCAAACTTTTCCGAATCATAGCCAACAGTAAATTGGCTCTCAATTACAAAACCATCATCCGTTGCTAATCCAGCACCTAAAACCTTTGGTATCTTTGTTACCTCTTCTACTTTCATCCAACCCCTCCTCTAAAAAAAGTATCCTTTAGCCTTAATTTTAAATTTCTCATAACAATCTCCAAGTGTTTGAGTTTCTTCTCGCTCAGGAGCTGAACTCATCCTAAAATCTCCCTTATTTCATCAATTATCTTCCGGGCATAAACAAATACTAATCCTGGTTTAACTTCAGACTGAGTAATAACGGTAAGAAGAGAAGCTCCAGTAGCTATCACACAAATTGTTTCTTCTTCTTTTTCAATTATAAATTTTTCTACATATCCCTCTTTGAGGAACTTAAATGATTCCTCAGCCTCATTATGTATCGCTGCAATCATAGCACAAATTTCATCAATATCAGTACGACCTTTATAATAATTCTCTATCAGCAGACCATCCTTAGAGCAAATAAACGCGCCCTTTACTGTTTTGATACCTAACAATCTATTCACTGGTTTCTTAAGAGATTCTAAAGGAACCTCAAACTCAGTTGGTTCCTC
>SOIY01000010.1 GCA_004376785.1 Candidatus Stahliibacteriota bacterium
ATTCTCGTTCCGATAATCGGTTTTATATTATAGTTTTTTGCATATTTAACAAACTCTGGGAGACCAAAAAATGTTTGATCAATGATGCCACAGCTTTTCAAATTATATTTATTCAGGTATTTAAAAAGGGTTTTAAAATCTGAACCGCCAAATCCATAATTACTGTGATAAAGAAAAGGAGTATACGACATATTTGAAATCCCAAGCTCCAAGTATCAAGAGACAAGTTTCAAGAACCAAGCTCCAAGTTCCAAGAACTAAGTTCCAAATCCCAAGTTACAAGCTCCAAATCCCAAGCTCCAAATTCCAATATTTAAACATTTTTGTTTAGAATTTGATTATTAAGATTTGTCTGCCCCGTTAGATAAAACAAATTATTAGGGATATACACACAAAAGTATCCTCACAATCATATAAAGGTTTCAAAAGTAAATTAGGCGCATATCTAACGGGGTGAGTATTTCGATATTAGAATTTAGAATTTGTATATGTATCATTGAAATTTCTTATCTCTTATGGTAATTGTGCTTGCTGGGAATAGGCAATTGAACCCAAATTTTAGTCTTGCTTTATCCAGGGCATAATTTAATTGATTGAGACGTTCTTCTTTTACCTTAAACATAAAAGGTTGTAACCCATCATACTGGAATCCTGAAAGGGCAATACCTATAAGTCTTACCCGTTTCTTTTCTTGCAGGAGATTTTCCAAAATCCGAGCGCCATACTCAAAAATCATTTGCTGGGCATTGTTAGAGGGCATTTTGGTTCTTTTTGATATGGTTTTAAAATCAGAAAACCTGATCTTTACTGTTAATGTCCTGGCACGAAGTCTTTTTTTTCTTAATGTAGTGCATCCGCGCTCAATGAGATAGAGAAAGAGTCCATAGATCAGTTCTTTGTTTATTGTATCTTCAGGTAATGTTGTTTCCCGGCTTATCGATTTCATACGGTCATAACTATTGAAATCACCGCCATAAATAAAGAATTTTATTATTTTAGCATAATTGCCGAGTGCAGTATTTAATACCCAGTCTGATGTTTTAAGGAGCTGGTCTATAGTCTTGATATTAAGGTTTTTTAATATATACATATGTTTTGGCCCAATACCGGGGAGAACATTGATCTTAAGCGGTAAGAGGAATTCTATTTCTTTTTCTGGAGGAATGATTAGGAGTCCATTTGGTTTTGACTCATCACAGGCAATCTTGGAAAATACTTTTGTCCTGGCAATACCAATGGATACTGGAATATTCAATTTTGTTTTTACCTCAGTCTTCAATTTTTGGGCTAAAGCCAGGGGTGGTCCAAACAGCCTTCGGGTGCCTTTTATATTTACATATGCCTCATCTATTGATGCCATAATAATATCAGGGGAGAAGGAGCTCATAATTTCATAGAATCTTCTGGAATACCACTCATAATACCCGAAATTGCCTTTTAGAAATATTGCCCCGGGACATAAGCGGTACGCCTGGGCAGTAGGTATGCCTGAATGGATGCCGAATTTCCTTGCTTCATAGGATGCTGAAGCAACAACCCCGCGCTTTTCAGGTGATCCACCTACAATGACCGGTTTGCCAATTAGATATGGATTTAGTACCTGTTCTACTGAGACGAAGAATGCATCTAAATCAGCACAGAGAAACATACCTTCAAG
>SOIY01000276.1 GCA_004376785.1 Candidatus Stahliibacteriota bacterium
ATTTACTATTGAATTTTTGAATACTTAAACTATAAAGGCGATGTAACTCTTTTTTACTAAATATTGGGTTATTTTTTAGTAATTATTACTTCTTAATATTGAAGATTTATTCATCGATTAAAATGATGCTTTTTTGATAAATGCATCAATTTTAATTTCTTCCTTTGAGATGGGGTATTTAATTATTTTAGTGAATATTCCCGCTCATAGATTTATCCATAATAAAACAATGATATATGAGTAGGTTATACCCATAAAAGAAAGAATAGTATGAATAAAAATGTTAAAAGAAACACAAAGAATGACCGGAACGGTCAAATGGTATAATGAGAAGAAAGGGTTTGGATTTATAACCCTTGATAGGGATGGTAAGGATATTTTTTTACACCATACTGCACTGCAACCAAACGAAGATAATAATATCACCAGTGGTGATTGCCTTACTTTCACAATTCAACCACAAAAAAAAGGTCTTGCTGCTATTGAAGTAACACGGTTAGAAGAAGTTGTGCAATCTAGGATATCAAAAAAAAATAAACCATTACAATACAACCAAATTGATAGTGGTTTAAATTTTGCTGATCTTGATTTAGACTCTAAGATTTTACAGGCAGTAAGAGATTCGGGATATGAGGCTCCGACACCAATTCAAGCTCAAGCAATCCCTATTATATTGAATGGAAAAGATATACTAGGTTGTGCTCAGACAGGGACTGGAAAAACTGCTGCTTTCGCTCTTCCTATCTTGCAACGATTAGTTAGTATAAAGAACAATAATAACATGAAAACCAAGCGTAAAATCAGTGTTTTAGTAGTTGCTCCTACAAGAGAGCTTGCAATCCAAATTAAAGACAGTTTTAATATTTATGGAAAATATACTGGACTAAGAAATACTGTTGTTTATGGAGGGGTTGGACAAAACCCACAAGTGAAAAAATTACAACAAGGAGTAGACATTTTGATTGCAACTCCGGGTAGATTACTTGATTTGATCAGGCAAGGTCATATAAACCTCGGTTATGTTGAGGTTTTGATTCTAGACGAAGGTGATAGAATGCTTGATATGGGTTTCATCAAAGATATACGTACCATCATTAACTATATACCTAAAAAGAACCGACAGACCCTACTTTTTTCTGCTACGATACCACCTGAAGTTAAAAAACTGGCCAATAGTATTCTAAATACACCCATAAGAATAGATATATCACCAGAACAACCAACCTTGGAAAGTCTTAAACAAACTGTATTTTTAATCTCCAAAAATAAAAAGCAAGCATTATTGGAGAAGTTACTCTTCGATAAATCGATTAAACGAGCATTGGTTTTTATGCGCACAAAACACGGGGCCAATCGAGTTGTTAAGATTTTAAAAAGGAAGGGAATACGCACTGATGCTATACACGGGAATAAATCACAAACTGCACGTCAAAATGCGCTTCAAAGCTTTCGTACTGGAGCAATACGTGTTCTAGTAGCTACAGATGTCGCTTCTCGCGGAATTGATGTGGATGAAATCTCACATGTCATACAATTTGATTTACCAGATGAAACGGAAACTTATTTACATCGTATTGGGAGGACGGCAAGAGCAGGTGCTGGAGGGATAGCCTACGCTTTCTGCGAGGAGAATGAACTGCCCAAGTTAAAA
>SOIY01000201.1 GCA_004376785.1 Candidatus Stahliibacteriota bacterium
GTGAGGATGATGTTTTCGCCAAGCGGCTTGAATTTATCTGCTTTTTCCTTTAAATCATAGGCAGTATTCTCAGCAAAAGCAAAGATTTCTACACGTTTATTCTTTGTTTTGATAAAATCAACGAGTGGAACAAAATCACCATCTCCTGATGCCAGGATAATCGTATCAACTCGGTCCAGTATTCCAAGAATATCGAGGGCCATACCCATATCCCAGTTAGCCTTTGCAGAACCATCAGAACGGGTTCTTACATCCTTGATTTTTACAATATACCCTATGCGTTCGAGGCTTGTTGCAAAAGGTTTGACATCACCGTCTGGTGCTTGAACAATATAGGCATATGCCTTTATCAGGTTACGGTTTTCAGTAATCAATTTGAGAAGTTTTTCATAGTTAACCTTTGCAGCATACCCCATACGGGCTGAATAATATAAATTCTGCGAGTCAACAAATATAGCAATTCTTTCTTTCTTAAATATTGTTGATGACTCGATAAGCTCTTTTAATGAATGTATTTCATTATAAATTTTATTATACCCATTGTTATTTTTTTCAATATACAATTTAATATCATGTTTCAGTGTTTTTAAATATTGTTGTAGTTCCCGTGTAATATTTTCTTTTTTAACATTATTCCTCTCTGATTTAAACATTTCATTCGACCGCATGATTTACCTCCTTTTAAACATTTCTGAATAAAGACGATTTATTCAATCTCATCCAATAGTGATATTGGTAGATATTTATACAATGATGGTTGTGATCTTTCATCTCTTGCATTTGTCCAAACCAATGTATACTCATTGGTTCCCCGAATATCAACAAAAATAAACTTCCAACCATTATAATATTGCCAGTACTCATAAGGTCTTGATTCCTTTGTTTCAATGACGGTGCATTCCTTGTCATCAGGTATACCACATTTTACATATATTCTACCACGATCTGTTTTATAACCTGGTTTATTCCCCTGGTAATAGTACTCATCGGCATATTCAAATCGATTTGCGATCTCATAATAATTGTGAGTATTCCAGAATTTTGTAAGAAATATCCTTTTCCCATCCTCGGGTAAACTTTGAAAATATTTATTATCACTCGCATTTAGAAAATATTCGATTTCATCGTAATATGGTAAACCTTCATAACTGATGTCCTCCTGAATTTTTTTTGTGATATTAAAAGAAGTTCCCTTTTTTACTGATATCTGTGTGCTCGGGTCATTTATTTCAACACCAAGAAAGTATTCACCGGGGTCAAAACCCTGTAGATTAAATCCTAAATTAACAGCCTGAGATCTAAAATTTTTGTCAATTTGGCGTGAAATTTGACGAATGATCTTTCCGTCCTCATTTTTTATCCTGTATATCGCACTCAGCTTACTTGAATCAGGAATTATATCATAGATTTCATAATAGATATAAAAATTAATATAGCGCTCACTAAATTGAGATGAAGGATGTGGAACTACCCTTAAATTGCCCTTCCTTAAATAATTTCCAATGGTATCAATTACTATATCGCTTGCGAGAAGAATATCACTTATTTTATAATCTTCTTTTCTGATAGTTATCTTTCTTTCCACGGATCCATTTTTATTTCCGGATGAAATATTAATTTTATATCTAAAATTACCTTCAGGAATATACAAGCCAAACTGAATAATGAAAGATATCTGTTGCTTTACGGCTTGAGAAAATGATGGTATGGTAAATTGACGATAGAGTGTATCACTCAAGGAATCGAGGCGTTCAAGGTTTATGAGATTAAATGCTACAATTGCTTTTGTGATAATTTTATTATCAACTGTTTCATAAGAAAGTTCGTGATATGGAATTCCACAGTTAAATTCTATATAGAAAATATCTTCTTCCTTAGTTGTCTGAACTACTGTGTCCTTTATTTCTATAGTTGTCCGACAGACAAACGGGTCAACGTAGAAATTAACTTCATCAGCAGCCAATAAAAATGACAACAATAAAATCACAAACCTAATCCTGTTGGATTTAAAAGAATATATTCTCCAAGTCCAAATCTATCCACGAACAAAAACCTTAGATTAGATCTATAATAATGCCAAATCTCATAAGAATCAAAGAAATCATCATGGAGATTAAAAGATCCTGCAGGAGGACTATAGTATGCTTGAGAAGATATTTCATCAGGCTCCCCATATTTAATGTAGATTTCCGCACGATCACTTTGCCACCCTTTATCTCCATGAATAAAGTGTGCCTCGCAATATTCAATTCGCTCAAAGTATTCTATTTCTTTTTCGTTGTGCTTAGTGGTAGGTGTGGGATCATGTTGTTTCCAAAATAAATTCCATAATGAATCCCTATGTGTCTTCTTTGCTTTTTTCAATTCACTTATTTCAGATGAAGTGGCAATATATCTAAGTTGTTTCACTTTTAGTAACCAGGTAGATTCATCAAGATAAAATGGTCTCGAAATTATTACAGGAATCTGTATTTTATCAATCTTCTTAGATTGAAAGAACATCATAATTTCCATTTTATAGTTGCCATTTGGTAATGCCCAAACTAATAGAGATACAGTATCATCATACGTGCCTGTTTTGATGGGAATGCCTTTTTTGACATTATCTATTGAAAAAAGCATACTATCAATATTACCTTCTGGATTAATGATAATGAATGCTAAATGTAGTGTATCATCTATTATACTCCGTTCAATATTTCCTATGTAGTTTATCTGCAGTATTTTCTCGGTTAAATTAAAGATTTGACCGGCATGAAGATCTATTATCTTTAGATGAAAATAACTACTATTTTTAGGAATAATAATTTTTACTGAATCATGAATATCAAATGTGTCACGTAATCGCTCTACTTCCCAAAAATCACCGGTTAATTGATTGCCATCTTTATCACAAACTTTTAATTGACTTTCGTAATTAATATACAACAAAGAATCTTTGGTAACATATTTTAATCCATCTCCCGGGATTGAAAAATAGACGACAAGCTCCTGCTCAGCATTACTATAAGGTCTGTTTATTGTCTGCCATTCTATTTGTAGAAAGAGAAAAAATATCATTTCTTCCTTGCTTTTTAATTACGCAGTGCAAAAATTATTTTAAAAGCTTGTTCAATAGTTGAAACAAAATCAAAGGATAATCCGGCTCGGACATTTTTGGGAATTTCGCTCAGGTCTTTTTCATTTTCTTTGGGAAGAATTATTTTCTCAATACCGGCACGCTTTGCTGCGATCACTTTTTCTTTTATGCCGCCAACTGGCAGGACTCTACCAGTAAGGGTTATTTCCCCAGAAAAAGCAATCTTTGGATTTATCGGTTCGCTCTGCAGTAGTGATGCCAGGGACATTACTACTGCCAATCCAGCAGAAGGCCCATCTTTTGGAATTGCTCCTGAAGGAATATGAATATGTATATCATTGTCCTTGAGTAATTCCTCACTAATATTCCAGGAAGCCAACTTTGTTTTTAAATAGGATAGGGATGCTTGACAGGATTCTTTCATAACATCACCCAAAAGGCCAGTTAGGATCAACCCTTTTTTACCCTTCATTCTTATCGATTCGATAAAGAGAATCTCACCGCCAAAAGGCGTCCAGGCAAGTCCGGTGGCAACCCCAATTTCTCCTTTTCTCGCTGCTACTTCCGAGTATGTTTTGGATGGACCCAAAAATTTTGAGATATTTTTGGCAGTGATTTTTACTGCCCGGCGTTTTCCTTCGGCAATACGCTTTGCTACCTTACGACATATTGATCCGATTGTACGCTCTAGATTTCTTACACCTGCTTCCTTAGTATAATTTGCGATAATAATCTTCAGGGCATCATTATTAAACGAGATATTACTTGATTTGAGACCACTCTCAGAGATCCGTCTTGGTATTAGATATCTATTAGCAATTTCTATTTTTTCTTCTAAAATATAGCCAGGTAATTCAATAATTTCCATACGGTCTTTAAGTGCTGGAATTACCGGATCCACAATATTGCCAGTAGCAATAAATATTACATTTGATAGATCAAACGGTACTTCTAAGTAATGATCTGAAAAAGCATTATTCTGTTCAGGATCCAATACCTCTAATAGAGCAGAAGATGGATCGCCTCTAAAATCAGTACCGACCTTATCAATTTCATCGAGCATAAAGACAGGGTTATTTGTGCCGCAGGTTTTAATTAGCTGAATAATCCTTCCAGGTAATGCACCAACATAGGTTCTTCGGTGACCTCTTATTTCGGCTTCATCCCTGATGCCGCCAAGGGAAATTCTAATAAATTTCCTTCCCAATGCCCGGGCAATTGATTTACCAAGCGATGTCTTACCAACCCCAGGTGGTCCAATAAAACAGAGTATTGTTCCTTTTGAATCAGGCTTTAACTTTTTCACGGCAAGATATTCAAGAATTCTTTCTTTCACCTTTTTAAGATCATAATGGTCTTCATCAAGAATTCTCTGTGCTCTTTTTATATCAAGATTATCCTTTGTGGATTTTGACCAGGGAATAGCGATAAGCCAATCAATATACGTCCTTACAACTGTGTATTCTGCAGCCTGGGAAGGTATTTTTGAAAGTCGATCCAGTTCTTTGAGTGTTGCTTTTTCAGTTTGTTCAGGCATCTTCGCTGACAGAATTTTCTTTTTCAGCTCTTCTATTTCACGGGTATGTTCGTCGCCTTCACCTAATTCTTTCTGGATTGCTTTTAATTGCTCTCTCAAATAAAACTCACGCTGCCCTTTATCAAGTTCATTTTTTACTTGTGAACGAATTTTAACACCAAGCTCCAATATACTAATCTCTTTTTGGAGCATGGGTATAAGTTTTACAAAACGTGCTTTTGTATCAATAATTTGAAGCAAAGTCTGTTTCTCATAAAAGTCAAAATTTGTATAACTGATAACAAAATCAGCGAGCCGATTTGGATCATCAATATTTAAAATAAATGCTCCAAGTTCATCAGGAAGATAAGGTGCTAATGAAATAAGATGCTGGAACATTGTTACGATATTGCGCATCTGTGCCTCTAATGCCATGGTCTTCTTATATTCGGTAGATATTATATCTATTTTGGCTTTCAGGTAAGGTTCTGTTTGAATAAACTCATTGACCTTAAATCGTTTTAGTCCTTTTATCAAAAGTCTTATTGTGCCATCTGGAAAACGGAGCATTTTATTTATTTGAATAACACAACCAATTTTATATACTTGTTCGGGCGTTGGTTCTTCAACTTCTGGGTTACGTTGGGTTAAAGCACCTGCCAGTTTATTTGTGGTTAGAATCTCGTCGATCAATTTAGCAAGTTTTTGAGTGTGAATAATAAGGGGCACAATCTGGTCAGGGAATACTACACCACCTTTAATTGGTATTATACCTAATTCTTTTGGAATTTGAATTAATTCATCCCTCATACAAACCTC
>SOIY01000312.1 GCA_004376785.1 Candidatus Stahliibacteriota bacterium
ATGATTCAAATATATACTGGTAATGGTAAGGGTAAGACTACTGCTGCCTTAGGTTTAGGATTGAGGGCGGTTGGTCATGGACTCAAGGTGATAATGATTCAGTTTATGAAAGGTGAGATTAACTATGGAGAACTCGAAGCAGTTAAATACCTTCCCGACTTTAAAATCGAGCAATATGGACGTCCTGATTTTGTTAATCCTGAAAACCCTGATAAAGAAGACATTCGTTTAGCAGAACAGGCGTTAAAAAGGGCAGTAAAGGTTATTAAAAATAAAGAATTTGATATAGTCATTCTCGACGAGATAAATGTGGCTGTTTCATTTGGTTTGATAAAAGCTGAAAAAGTGATTGAATTAATAAAAAATACTTCCAAGAAAACAGAACTTATTCTTACTGGTCGTTACATGCCTGAGGAATTTATTAAGTATGCAGATCTTATAAGTGAGGTTCGAGAGGTAAAGCACCACTTCCATGATGGTGTGCCTGCAAGAAAGGGGATAGAATATTGAATGGTTATTGACATTTTGAGTAAATTACATAGAATAGTCCAGGAGGTAAAATGATTGTTCCAGCAGAAAAAATATATAAGAGATTTGAGAATAAGTACAAAGCGGTTAATGTTGCGGCGTTAGAAGCAAGAAAATTAAAAGATGAGCAGACAAAGGGTTTATTGGAAGAACATATCAAGCCAGTTATTGAGGCAATTAGAAGATTAATTGCTGGGAAGATAAGGTATAAAGATTGAAGGTTGTTATAGGCTTATGCGGTTCAATCGCTGCATACAAGTCTTTTGAATTAATAAGGCTTCTAAGAAAAGAAGGTGCTGATGTCAAGGTAATTTTGACGAAATCAGCACTTAACTTTGTTACTCCTCTAAGCTGTCAAACGTTGTCGGCAAATGAGATTTTCATTGATCAGTTTGTCTTGACTAAAGGCATTAAACATATAGCTTTATCCCAATGGGCAGATATACTCATTATTGGACCTGCTACAGCAAATATTATTGGTAAGGCAGCTAGTGGTATTGGCGACGATCTACTTTCGACGACTATTCTGTCTTTTCCAAAGCCGATTTTGTTTGTTCCGGCAATGGATACAGAGATGTGGCAGAATAGGATTGTTCAAAAGAATGTGAAGACATTGAAAGCGACGGGTTATTATTTTGTAGAACCAGGGATTGGTTCTCTTGCCTCAGGTAAAATTGGTAAGGGTCGTTTTCCTCAGGCGTCTCTAATTTTAAAAAAAATTATGACTGTGGCTAAAGGATATGGATCACTGAGAGGTAAGAAGTTTTTGATATCTGGTGGTCGAACTGAAGAGGACGTGGATTCTTTAAGAGTTATTACAAATCGTTCTTCTGGGAGAATGGCATTAGAGTTTCTTTATGCAGTTATTTGTCGCGATGGTCAAGCAAAAGGTATATTTGGTGAGACTACTGTATGTTTACCAGAGGGGATGAAAATTTCAAGGGTGAGAACGTCTGGAGAAATGCTGCAAAATCTTAAAGACAATATTGCCTGGTGTGATTGTTTAATAATGGCAGCAGCAGTTGGTGATTATAAACCATATTCAAAGAGTTCAGAAAAGATTCATACTGAAAAATTGAATCTTAAACTAAAAAAAAACAGAGATATACTTAAGGAACTCAGTAAACATAAGGGTAAAAAACTCATGGTCGGTTTTTCTCTTGAAGACAAAGACCATTTGAAAAGAGGTAGAGAGAAATTGGACTCAAAAAAATTAGATTTAATAGTACTCAATTCAGATGATGCAATTGGGAGTGATGAGATTGATGCGCGGATATTAAAAAAGAGTGGCAAGATAATTAAGATAGGGCGGGTAGATAAATGGCAACTGGCAAATAAAATTCTGGATGAGTGTATAACAGAAATGACCGCCAAAAAATAAATCAAAAAGAAAATTTAATATATGGAAGAAAAACGTATTCCCCCACATTCACTCGAGGCTGAAGAGGCAGTGCTCGGTGCTGCGCTGCTTGATTCAAAAGCCTTGCCAAAGGTGATGGAGATTTTGGAAGAGGCACATTTTTATTCAGCGGCAAATCAAAAGATATATAAAGCAATTTTAGATCTGTTTAATAATAATGTTACTGCTGATTTAATAACAGTTACAGATTGGCTCAAACAGAATAAGATACTTGATAATATTGGTGGTCCTGAGTATCTATCAACTATCGTTGGTAATGTTCTCACAACCGCAAATGTTGAGCATCATGCGAGGGTAATATTGGACAAGGCAATAAAGCGTGACATTATTCAAACTTCAATGGAGTTGTTAAAGAGTAGTTTTGAAGATAGTCAAAAAGCTGCAGAACTTGTAGATTACGCACAAAATTCTGTATTCCAAATAAAGGAAAGCGGTTTAAGAAAGGAACCAGTCCATATAAGAAGCTATATTACAGGTATTTTAGAGGCTGCTGAAGCAATGCGTGGCCGACGTATGATAACCGGTGTAGAAACCGGGTACTATAAGCTTGATGAATTGACTTCAGGATTTCAAAAAGGTGATTTCATTGTAATTGCGGGCCGTCCTTCAATGGGTAAAACTGCTTTCGTATTGAATATTGCGGCACATGCAGCGACAAAAAATAATGAACCGGTTGGAATATTTTCATTAGAGATGTCAGGTGAAGCACTTGTGCAGAGATTATTGTGTAGTGAAGCCGAAGTTAATTTGCGTAGTCTTCGGCGGGGGATGTTGTCAAACCAGGATTGGGTTAATCTTGCAACAGCCGCAGGTAACCTTGATAAGGCGCCGATCTATATTGATGATTCTGCAGATTTGAATATCTATGAATTGAAGGCAAAGGCAAGACGGCTAAAGGCTGAAAGTGACATACAATTATTAATACTTGATTATCTTCAACTATTAGAAGGACCGAGAACTTATAAAAGTCCGTCAAGACAGCAGGAGATATCTGACATATCAAGGGCACTCAAGGCTTTGGCAAAAGAATTGAATATTCCGCTGATTATTGTTTCTCAGTTATCAAGGATGCCTGAGCATCGTCCTAATAAAAGACCATTGTTGGCTGATCTCAGGGAGAGTGGTGCAATAGAACAGGATGCAGATGTTGTAATTTTTATTTTTCGGGATGAAGTATATGACAGGGATACAGAAAAGAAGGGTATTGCAGAAGTGAATGTGTCAAAACAACGTAACGGCCCGACCGGTATGCTCGAACTGGGATTTCAAGGTGAGTGTACTTTGTTTACAAATATAACATTCCGCGAAGAAGTAGCCGTTGAAGAGGAAGAAGAGCATGAACCTTTTTAGTTTGATAGGTGATTTTTCCACATTTTTTTTTCGTAGTTTGTTTATATCCTGGAAAATCAGGACTACAAAGTGGCGGATTTTGGAACAAGTTTATTATATCGGAATTGGCTCACTACCGATCATAATAATTATTGCAATATTTACGGGATTGGTTTCAATTGTTCAAACCTCATACCAGTTGATCGGCACAGTGCCACGGTATATTCTTGGTACAACATTGGGCAGAATGGTGATGATTGAACTAGGACCTATCCTTACTGCTCTTATGGTTAGTGGCAGATGTGCGTCGTCTATGGCTGCAGAAATAGGTACAATGCGGGTTACAGAGCAGATTGATGCCCTTGAGATTATGGCAATCGACCCTTATCGCTTTTTGAATCTTCCGCGTATTATCGGGATATTTATCGCTTTACCAATACTTACTGTTATCTCAGAATTTGTTGCCTTGATTTGTGGTGCCGTATATGCACATTACTTTCTTAATGTTCCTTTTAGTGTTTTTAACTACGGTCTTACTCATTATTTCTACGCAAAGGATTTCTTCGGCGGTTTGGTAAAATCTCTATTTTTCGCATTGGTGATTGCAGCCTCGGGTTGTTATTTTGGGTTTAAGGTAAAAGGTGGTGCAAAGGAAGTGGGCAAGGCAACTACTTATGCGGTTGTTACAGCATCGATACTCATACTTGTTTTAGATTTTTTGGTTGCTCTGGTAATATTCGGATGATAGAAGTAAAGAACGTATCAAAGAAATTTGATTCACTTATTGTTTTGGACAATGTAAGTTTTAATGTTGGTGATGCACGTCTTATTGTTATCCTTGGTCCTTCAGGTACGGGTAAAACGGTTCTTTTAAAGGCGATATTAGGGCTTATGTCAGTTGATAGTGGTGAAGTTTTGTTCGATGGAAAATCTATTCAGGCAATTGATGAAAGTGAAATTTATGAGATACGTAAAAATATCGGCTTTGTATTTCAGAGTACTGCCTTATTCGATTCAATGAATGTGTTAGATAATATTGCATTACCCATTATTGAACACACCTCAGCATCTACTTCAGAAGTCAAGGATAAAGTTACGCAAATTCTAGAGATTATTGGAATGTCCGGGAAAGAAAAACTTTATCCCCGTTCGCTCTCAGGTGGTATGAAGAGACTTGTTGCTGTTGGAAGGGCACTTGCCCTTGATCCAAAATATCTTTTTTATGATGAACCGACGACTGGTCTCGATCCAATTATGAGAGATAGAGTGGTAAAATTAATCATAGATTTGAAGAAAAATCATGCGAAAAGCGGTATTGTGGTTACACATGATCTTGATACTGCTAAAGCAGTGGGAGATGAAATTTATATGTTAAAAAGGGGCAAAATCAGTAAACTAAAACAGATCAGAAAGGAAGTATACAATGGGTAAACACATGAAAGAAACCTTGGTTGGTATATTTATTATTGCAGGGATAGTCCTTTTTATTATATTGTATATCTGGCTTTCAGGGAAAATCGGATTAAGAAACACTTATGATGTGGTTGTATATTTCGAAGATGTGACAGGATTAAGAGTTGGTGATCCAGTAATGGTGTACGGTATTGAAAAGGGAAAAGTGAAATCTCTTGAAATTGACCATGAGAAAGTCAAGGTTATTATTGCTCTTGATCGTAGCATCGTATTACCTGAGGATACAAAGATTGCAGTTCGTTCAATCAGTTATGTTGGCTCTGACAGATTTATAAAGATTACGCCGGGTAGTGCCGAAAAGATTCCAGCTGTTTATTATGGTCAAAGTGAAGCGCTTGATCTTGAATCAATGGCGACACAGTTCGATAGTCTTTTCACATCGTTCAAGAATTTTAACATGGGTGAACTGACTGAAGTTGCTGCTGAGCTCTCTCGTAATATTGATAAGAATATTACGAGGCTTGTGAATATGATGCAAAAACCTACGAGCAAAATTGATGCTGTGGTCGAAAAAACCGAGGACGTGGTTGAAGAATTAGATTCTCTTATTATGTTATTGAAAGGAGACGGCGCGATTGGTAAATTGTTGACATCTGACGAATTATATGAAGAGGTCAGGCAAACTAATCTGGCTCTAAAAGACCTTCTTGA
>SOIY01000260.1 GCA_004376785.1 Candidatus Stahliibacteriota bacterium
GTGTCCATCAATCCAACTTAAAATCTCCGTGTTTTTGAATATGGGCTAATAGCCCACCATCATTCAAAATGTTGAGCATTGCCTTTGGAAGAAAATGTGCTTCAAGTTCAATGCTTTTTGTCTTATTTCTTATAATGCCTGTAGAGAGATTAACCTCAAGTTCATCACCCTGATCAATCTTGTCTGTATCACACTCGACAAGAGGCAAACCTACATTGATTGCATTACGAAAGAAAATACGGGCAAATGACTTTGCCAGAACAGCAGAAACACCAGCAATTTTTATAATGGTTGGCGCATGTTCACGTGAACTACCAAGACCAAAATTGTTACCCGCCACAACAAAATCGCCCTTTGCCATATTCGATGCGAACTGTGTATCAGCATCTTCAAGCACATGTTTGGCAAGTTCAGGCAGATTTGAACGGAGATGGAAGTATCTTCCAGGACAGATAAGATCCGTTGAAATGCTATCCCCGAACTTCCATACCTTGCCTTTTAGGATCATGCTTTCCTCCTCATTAAAAACAGATATCAGATAACTGATATCAGATGACAGATTTTATTTTTTTACACTATCTGCCATCTGTTATCTGCTTTCGGTTATCTGTTATCCTTTTGCTACTGCCTGTTTCATCCATTCAGTTGTAACTGATTTTGGTCTCTCAATTGCTTCACCCAGGGCACGGCTGACAATAAGTTGGGAACACATACCTAATGCCCTTGAAACACCAAACAGAACTGTATAGTATTCGAATTCAGTTAAGCCAAAATGGTAGAGCAAACAACCAGAGGCAGCATCAACATTGGGCCATGGATCTTTTGCCTTACCGTGTTCTCTTAAAACATCTGGGATAACTTTGAATACTTTAGCTACGATCTGGAATAGATCATCATCAGCACAAACCCTGGAACCAAATTCATGGAATGCAGTAAAACGCGGGTCAGTAACCCTTAAAACAGCATGCCCGTACCCAGGAATTACCTGTCCTGAATTCAGGGTATCCCATGCAAACTGGCGTAACTGGTCTTCTGTTGGTACGCCGCCAAATTTATCCTTAACCATGATAGCCCAACGTAAACACATCTGATTTGCTAATCCATGCAAGGGTCCAGCAAGACCATTAAGACCTGCTGAAACCGCATAATAAGCATCAGAGAGCGCAGAACCAACACAATGACATGTATGGGCACTAACATTACCACCCTCATGATCAGTATGTAGAACCATATACAGGCGCATCAGATTTGCAAATTCACCTGTAGGATCATCAAGACCAAGCATACGAGCATAATCACCAGCCCAATCAAGGCTTGGATCAGGCTCAATACGTGGACCTTTATTAAATCGCATACGATAAATTCCTGCGGCAAGTGTTGGTAATTTGGCGATCAGATTCAAACAATCTTCAAGAGTGGAATCCCAGTATTCAGTCTTTTTCATGCCCTCATTGTATTTCTTTTTGAATACTGATTCCTTTTCCATAGCGAGAATTCCAAGACTGAACATCACCATAGGATGTGAATCCTTGGGCATTGCTTCAAGTGTTTTCCAAACATAATCAGGGACTTCGGACCGTGATTTCAAGTCCTTTTTTAAATCTTCCAGAGCCTCATTATCAGGCATTTCACCGGTAACAAGAAGATAGAATACTGCCTCAGGTAACTGATCCTTCAATTCTCCAATTGGTGTTCCACGAATTATCAAACCCTTATCAGGTGGAACGACTGAAGTATCACAGACAAGTGCCTTAACACCCCGCATACCTCCGTATGCCTGAGCTACACTTACCTCAGATATCACCTTGTTTGCATGTTCTTTTACAAAACCCTTAATTTCATCCCGTAATTGTGGGATCTTTTGTGCCAGTTTTTCTTTTAGTTTAGCCATAATTTATCTCCTTTTTTTTAAAACACTAATTATAAAATACGTCAATCATTGTACGGCATCTTTCTCAATGTCTCTCTCGACATCGCAGTCTCGAGACAAGATGGAATTTCGAAATGAGACAGGGCCCGCCCCGTGAAATACAAGAAATTGTATGTTTGAGTATATCAGTCTTTTTGCTACAGTTGTCTCTTTTGATATCATAAGTCCTTTTCTATTATTTCACAGGGTCCATATCGTTTGACGTTCAACGTTTAACATGTTTTTAAGTATTATCTATTTCCTTTCGCTTTTTTACCCGTATTCACCATTATTTTTTCCTTTTTAGCCTTCTTTATCATTTCTCTGGGGTCACTTATTTTGCCTTTAATTGCTGAGTAAGCAGCTGTCGCCGGTGATGCAAGATAAACAAATGCCTCAGGGTTACCCATCCTTCCCTTAAAATTTCTATTTGCAGTTGATAGACACACTTCTCCATCACCAAGCACACCTTCATGAACACCTACGCAGGGGCCACATCCTGGACCCATTATGATTGCGCCTGCCTGAACAAAGATTTTTAACAAACCGAGTTTCATTGCATTAAGATAAATCTCGCGCGATGCAGGAACAACAATTAACCGTGTATCAAAAGCACGCTTTTTACCCTTTAGTATCTTTGCCGCAATCTCTAAATCCTCTATACGACCATTTGTACAAGTCCCAATAAAGACTTGGTCAACTTTTTTCCCTTTAGCCGCACTTATCGGTCTTGTATTGTCAACTGTATGAGGAAAAGCAATTTGGGGTTCTATTTTACTGACATCAATTTTTATGATCTTTTCGTATTTTGCGTCTATATCAGGAATCTGTGCTTTCCATTCCTTAAGCCTTCCACAGGACTTTAAATATTCCCTGGTAGTTTTGTCAGAGGCAATGAGCCCAACCTTTGCCCCGGCTTCCACTGCCATATTTGATAAAACAAATCGGGATTCCATTGACATTTTCTCTATTGTTTCACCACCAAATTCAAGTGCCTTATACGTTGCGCCATCAGCACCAATCATACCTATTAAATATAAAATAAGATCCTTAGAATAAACACCTGATTGAAATTTGCCATTAATTTCAACTCTAAAGGTCTCTGGTACTTTAAACCAGGTCTTGCCAATTACCATGCCAATGGCAACATCAGTCGAACCCATGCCTGTAGCAAAAGCTCCTAACGCACCAGCAGTACACGTATGAGAATCCCCACCAATTACTACGTCACCAGGTTTGACAAAGGATTCAACCAGTCTTTGATGAATAACTCCATCGCCGATCTCAGAAAGAATTGCGCCTGACTTTTTGCTAAATTCCCGAAGAAGCATATGGTCATTCGACAACTCCTTTCGTGGAGAAGGCGCTGCGTGATCAAGAAAAAATATTGATTTTGCTGCCTTAACCTTGTTTATATTCATCTTTTGAAGTTGTCTAACACCAAGAGGACCAGTACCATCTTGAAATGCTGCAACATCAACTTTAGCAATAACAATGTCGCCTGCACAGGCATCTTGCCCGCTCTTTTCTGATAAAATCTTTTCTGCTAAGGTTTTACCCATTTTGCCTCCATTTATTAGTTGATGCTGAATAGCAACTATCCGTAACGATTTAATCTTGCCAATATTTTGTTTTCAAATTAACTGATTGTATTATAGCCAAATTGTGGGGAAAGTCAATAAATTGGATATTTTTCAAAAATACGGAAAGGATAATTCTTACTATTATATTTTCTTGTATTTCTTAGCGATATCTTCTGCTACCTCAAGGGTCTTTGATATACCTCCCAAATCATAGGTCTTTACCTTTCCTTCTTTAATATTCAGTGCGATAGCTTCTTCTAAATTCTCAGCCTTCTCATTTTCTCCAAGCCATTCAAGCATAAGTCTGACTGCGTGAAGTGTGGCAATTGGATTTACCTTGTACTGACCTGTGTATTTAGGAGCAGAACCGTGTACTGGCTCAAAGACTGCATATTCATCGCTTATGTTTGCACCGGCAGCAAAACCGAGTCCACCAACAAGTTGACCACAAAGGTCAGAGACAATATCACCGAACATGTTTGACGAAACAAGCACGCTATAATTCTGCGGATTCTTTACCAACCACATGCACATCGCATCGATATTTGCCTCCCATAATTCAATATCTGGATATTCATCTTTTTGAATCTTTCTTGCTTCTCGTACCATCAATCCTGATGTCTCTCGTAATACATTTGGCTTTTCTACTACGGTCACGCTTGGCCTATTCATCTTTATTGCATAGTCAAATGCCTTTCTTATAATTCTTTTACAACCTTCAACTGTGAATATCCGACATGACAGGGCGATCTTGTCAGCTGGAACATCTTGGAATTTTTTCATCTTTATGTGATGTTTAAGTAGCGCTGATTTTATCTCTTCTGGCAAAGGGTGGAATTCAACCCCAGAATATAAACCCTCGGTATTCTCCCTGAAAATTACAATATCTATATCATCCCGGTAATTGAGCGGATTACCAGGATATGCCTTAGCTGGTCTTATATTTGCATACAGATTAAAAAACTGGCGTAAACCAACAATAGGTGAATAATAAGAATGTCCTTTGCCCTGTAGTTCAGGCATAAGTTCTTTCTCGGATTCTTGTTTTGGTTTTGATGTAATAGCACCAAATAGACAGCAATCCGCCTTCTTAAGCATCTCGATTGTTCTTTCAGGTAGAGGATTTGCCTCTTTACACCAGAACTCCCAACCAATATCACCATAAATATATTCTGCATCGAGTGCAATTTCATCCAACACTATTTTTGCGGCTTCGATGACTTCTTTACCTACCCCATCTCCAGGTAGAACTGCAATCTTATGTCTTGCCATTAAACCTCCTCTAATATGTCAGAAACCTAAAAGTCCAAAACACCTAAAATTGCGGAAGAGCCTTTTGCCTTCTGCCTCTTGTAATTTAATATCTCTTTGAAAAAATCACGGCACATTATACTAAACAACTGCATTGCTGTCAAGAACACGATTTATATCAAAATTAAAACACGAAAACCGATAAATATCAACCATGCCTTGTACAAGGTTAAAGAAACACTTGAATTTTATTGAAAATTGTCTTATAATTCTTTATGGTTAGGATCGCTTATTCACGAGAGAAAAAAATCCCGAATAGTACACTATTATTAAGCATTAATGACCAGAAGATTGATGATTTTTTAGAATACCAATTCTACAACGATATAACAAATACTCGAAAGATATTAATTGAAAATAAAGGTGTAAAAAAAGAAGTCGTGTTTGAGCCAGATGAAAAAATAGCAATTGAGTTGGAAGAACCAGTATATCGACAATGTGAGAATGATTGCGATTTCTGTTTTATTAATGGCCTTCCCAAAGGATTAAGGAAAAAGCTTTATTTCAGAGATGATGATTACCGGCTTTCTTTTCTGATTGGCAATTTTTTGAGTTTAACAAATATCAGTAAACATGATATACAGAGGATTGGCAGACTGAAGCTCTCACCCCTTTATGTATCAGTACATACTACTGACCCAAAATTGCGGAGAAGAATATTCAAAAATGATAAAGCAGGATTAATTATGCAGCATCTCTCGTCCCTTATTGATAATAATATTAATATACACTGTCAGATTGTGGTAATTCCTGGTGTTACTGATGGCGTAAATCTGTTTAAAACAATTACTGATTTAAGCACGTTATATCCTGGGATAAGTTCAATTGGCGTAGTTCCAGTGGGAAAAACAAAGCATGTAAATAGCATACCTATGGTTTCAAGAAAATTAGCCCAAAAGACTATTAGCTTAGTAGAAGAATTTCATAAAAAATTCAGGAAGAAGTACAAAACAGGAATGGTCTATCTTGCTGATGAGTTTTATATCAAAGCGGGGTTACCCATACCAGAAGCACAGTACTATGGTGATTTTCCCCAGTATGAAAATGGCATAGGAATGGCAAGAAAGTTTATCAATGAAATAAAAGCTTTAAATAATACAAAAAAGATAAAAGGCAAATTCTTGATTCTTACAGGCAGATTAGCATTGCCATTCTTGGAACAGCTGAAAAGGAGGTTGGAAAAGCTTAGATGTATAGAAAATGGAAATATTGATGTACTTGCAGTCGATAATCTTTTTTTTGGAAATTCAGTAACTGTATCAGGTTTAATCAGCGGTGCTGATTTTGTACGAACCATAAGTAAGTGTGAGAAAAAGTACGATCGCATCATCTTACCGCCGACTTGCGTTAATGATTCTGGCAGATTTATCGACGATAAAACAATCAATGATAATCGAATAATTGTTTCACCACATAATATTAAAGAATTGATAAAATGTCTACAGTAATAATAGTTGGTCGGAAGAATGTTGGCAAATCAACAATTTTCAATCGCCTAATAGGAATGAAAGTGAGCATAGTTTATAAGGAACCCGGTGTTACACGTGACAGAATTTATGGAGAAGTTTCATGGTGTGGCAGAGTGTTTAACATTATTGATACTGGTGGATTCTTCCCAGATGAAGAAGACAGTTTGGCAGACGAAATCAATAAACAGATCGAATATGGGTTAGAACAAGCAGATTTAATCTATTTTATTGTTGATGGAAAAGATGGACTGAAACCTGGCGACGAAGAAATATGTCAACATATACGTAAAACAAATAAAAAGGTGTTTTTACTGATTAATAAAATTGACAGTAAAAAAGCTGAAATCAAAACATTTGAATTTTCCAAGTTTGGTCTTGATGATGTTTTTTGTGTATCTGCTGAAGCAGGTATTGGTTTTGATGACGTGCTGGATGAAACGCTAAAAATTCTTCCTGAGCTAAAACAGGTTAAGAAAGACAGAATTCTAAAAATTTTGATTCTGGGTAGACCAAACTCCGGTAAATCAACATTACTAAACACAATCACAAAATCTGAACGTGCTATAGTTAATGAAAAACCAGGGACAACAAGAGACCTTGTTAATGCAAAATTCACATTTCAAGATAAAAAAATGGAAATCATTGACACATGCGGTTTAAGAAGGTCATCACGTATAGGAGAGTCTATTGAATTCTACTCAATGATTAGAGCAACCAGGGTAATTGAGCTGTCTGATGTTGTAATCTTAATATTTGACACAACACAGGGTGTAGTTGATCAGGACCGTCGCATCGCGTCTTTGATTTTAGCAAAGGCAAAGGGATTTGTGATAGCACCAAATAAGATTGATCTAATTAATAAAAAAAACGGCCAAAGGATTATTCCTTCAACACAAAAATCCTTTACATCCTTAGAATTTGTGCCGGTCGTACCAATATCTGCAAAAATGAACACAGGAATCAACACACTTTTAAATCGTATCGTGGATATCGATTCAGAAAATCGCAAGGTTGCTAACAAGGATGTTTTAAAAAATCTTGCGAAGAATCTCCAGACACCGGCTGGTGGTGATATTTTAAATCTGAAACAGATTGGAACAAAACCACCGATTTTCAGAGCTACGCTGACTACATCGGTTAAGGAGAATTATATTAGATATATACGGAATTCAATCCGCCATTATTTTGGTTTTGAAGGGGTGCCAATATTAATAAAGACGAAAAAAGTTAAAAGAGGACGTTTTTGAAGAGGTTATGATAATGCATTATATAATATCTTTTATTATTGGTTTTGGTTTTGGGATAATCCCTTTCTCATATATACTTGCTCGAATAAAGGGTATTAATCTAAAAGAGGTTGGTAGTGGAAATATTGGTGCATCAAATCTGGGTAGGTTTCTGGGTTTTCCTTTTTTTATTCTGGGTTTTGTCCTGGATGGTCTAAAGGGTTTGGTTCCGATTTTGCTTGTAAAAAGTTTCTATTATCCTACGGCTTTGGCTGGTGCAGGTGCAATACTCGGGCATATCTTTAATCCATTTTTCAGATTTCGCGGCGGCAAGGGCGTTTCAACAACAATCGGTGTAGCAATCGGTTTAATGCCAAAATCCTTTGTCATCTCATTGGCTGCATGGATAATTGTTTACCTTGCTACTTACATCATAGCACTTGCATCTATCAGTTTTGCAATTACTCTACCTATTATCACAACAATTCTGCAAGAGGCAGAATTAATAGACAGAATTTTTATATTAATCATGGCTCTATTAATTATTTATGCACACCGTTCGAATATCAAAAGGATTATAAAAAAAGAAGAACCGAGAACTATTCTCTGGAGAAAAAAGTGAAACTCAGTATTTTAGGATGTGGGAATTGGGGTTCTGTATTCGGTTTTATGGAATATAAAAATGGACATACCGTAAAGATTTGGGAGTATGATAAAGAAAGAGCCGAGCATATAATTAAAACGAGAAATAATGAACCATTTCTTATTGGCTACAAAATACCTGAGGACATTTTGGTTCACTGGGATATTGAAAAAATCTTGAACAATGCTGATGTTATTGTTTATGCAATCCCTTGTCAGGTATTACCTACGGTTATCAAAAAAATAACAAAAATCGGAAAAGAGATTAAATACCATCTGAGTTTAACTAAAGGAGTAGATATTGAGTCATTAAAAAGACCATCAGAAATCATTGGTCAATTACCGCAATCACAGGGTAAAGTATATGTACTCTCTGGTCCATCGATCGCTAATGAAATTATCAGGGGTGAACCTGCTGCTGTAGTTCTGGTCGGTCCTTGTCCTCGCGGTACAAAAGAACTTCAACATCAACTCGCAACAGACAATTTTCGTATTTATCAAGGCGATGATATTATCGGGGTCGAACTTAGTGCGGCGATAAAAAATATCATTGCCCTTGGCTGTGGTATAAGTGATGGCTTGGGATTTGGGAATAATGCAAAGGGTGCTCTTATTGCAAGAGGAATTATTGAAATGCAGAGGCTCGGAACAAAAATGGGAGCAAAAGCAAAAACATTCTGGGGACTTTCTGGACTTGGTGATTTAGTAACCACATCCTTTAGTGAAGAATCCCGAAATCACAGATTCGGAAAAATGATTGGCAAGGGAAAGAGCGCGGAGCAGATAACCAAAGAAATGGTTATGGTCGCCGAAGGTGTTCCGACCTCCAGGGCAATCAAACTGTTGGCAGAGAAATATAAAATCGAAATGCCTATATGTGAGGTGGTCTACAATATTCTTTTTGAGAATAAATCACCAAAACAAGGTATAAAAGATTTAATGACAAGACCATTAAAAAATGAATAATACAAGTATTATTAGATGCAAACGGATTGGAGCAGATGCATACAGATATCTGTATCCGTCTAAATCCGCATTTAGCTGTGTGAATCTAACTTTTCGCAGAAAAGTAAAGGGGGGTTTATGACTGAAAAGGAATTCTTTTCAATAAAAGAAGTGGCTGATATGTTGAGTTTGAAGCCATATATATTAAGATACTGGGAAAAGGAATTTGCTATCTTGAAACCAAGGAGAAATCGGGTAAACAGAAGGTATTACTCAAAAAAGGATATTGATATTATTAGGATGATAAAGAGTGTTTTATATGAACAGGGTTATACTATTGCTGGTGCAAAGAAGAAACTTGTAACACTCACAGAAGCTCCTGAACAGCTTTCCTTGCCTTTGAGAAATAAAAGTAAAGTCTTAAGAGAAATAAAGGAGGAACTTAAAAAGATTAGCGGAATGATTAAAGATTAAAAGAAACAGCAATCCACCACAAAAAATGGAACATAGGGTTAAACAAATTATTTAAAACTCTATTCCTCAGTTATTGAACTTATTTTTGCAGTTGCTTTATCCTTCAGGGTAGGGGATTCTGCAATTAGGTGAGCTTGAAGAAAATATTCATGTGCGCTTTCCTTATCACCAATTGCCATTGATGCATCGCCAGCAAGCAATAATGCCATCGCTGCATTATCCCTCTTTTGTTTGAAATGCTCACAGGCAATCAGGTAGTTCTTACGGGCATTCAAATAATCCTCTGTTTCAAAATACAAATCACCAATTTCAATATATATTTCTGGTTTCTGGCCGACTTTTTTTATCAATTCTCTCAAAATATTTATTGCTTCATTATAGTAACCATGGTTCTTATATACTTTTGTTTTTAAAATATAGGCATCAAACAGAAATACTGATGACGGAAATTCCGAAACAAGTTTGTCAATCATTGTTTCAGATTCCTTAATTTGTCCCAATATATCATATATTTTTGCAATTTCAAAAATTGCCTTTTCACGATATTTTTTATCATTCAATATTAGATTATAATAATATAGTGCTGAATCATATTTGGATTCATCAAAATATATGAGACCGAGTTCATTGGCAGCAAAAGAATAATATTCTTTACTTTTTTTGTTAGTCAATAAGTGCTGAAATACCTTTTTTATCTCTTGTACGTTCCCAATCGCTTGATAAATTCTAACTTTTTCAATGAATGCTTCGTTGGTAAGAGACGAATCAGGATAGTCCTCAATAATTCTATCGATCTCAAAAAGGCTGGAATAATATTTTTCATTGTCAAATAGAATTTTTGCCATACGCAGACGCGTTTTAAGAACTAATCTTGACTTTGGATTCTCTTCAACAAATTTCCGTAAGGCAAATATTAACGATGGATATTTTTTTAAATAAAATAGTGTTTCGTGAATCCTCAATATTGTCAGTGATTCAATATTTGGCAATGGACTATAATTTTTTACCTCACGGTAAGCATCTAAAGCATTCTCATATTCGCTGATATTGAAATAAGCATCACCAATCCCTTTCTGTGCAGCAGCTGCGTAAATAGATTTAGGATAAATTGCAACAAGCTCGCTCCAAAAATCAATTGCTATCTCATATTCTTTTCTCTTAAAATTTATAGAAGCCAAAATAAATGTTGCTTTATCACCATAAATTGAATTTGGAAAAATTTCACGATGTCGCAATAATGACTCTTCTGCTCTTCCCCATACACCCAGAAAATAATCAGTTCTGCTTTTATAAAAAAGGTATTTATCAACAGAATCAGGTAGATTTTTAAAATGGATTGCAGCTGAATCATATTCTACTTCATCACTAAAGGTTTTCCCCAATAAAAATCGCGCCTTATCATTAGGCTCAATACGTAAATAGCTTTTTAGATATTCTCGAGCCTCTGAAGTATTTTCTAAAATTAAGCATGCGATTGCTGCTTCAAACATACTTTGGGCAACAAGTTGTTTATCATCGCTGTTATTAATTACAGAATCGAACAAGATAAGGCTTTTTTTGTAATCCTTTATTTGTGCAAAGCTAAATGCAAGGCCGATTTCACTATATCCAAAGAAATATTCAACCTCGTTATATAAATCGATTGCGTCCTTGTATTGACCTTCTTTAAATTTTTGTTGTGCACAGATTAATCGATTATAATTTTCCATATAACCTACTAACAGAATCTTATCAAATGAATCAGGTGTCTGATTAAAATACTCCATTGCCTCTTTAACTTCATTCTGCTTCAGTTTAATCATACCTAAGTAATAATTAGATTGCCAGATATTTCCATTTTTTCCATTTAACAAATTGAAGTGTATAGCAGATTTATCATAGAATCCAAGTTGATAATATAAAACACCAAGATAGTAAAAAACCTCGGGTTCCTTAGATAATATCGATTCAAATAAATATACGCTCTTGTTTAACTCTCCATCTATTAAAGCACAGATCGCCGCGCCATAATAAGCTTCGTATGTAGGGTCGGTTGATGATATCAACTCATAATATCTTGACGCTTCATCAAAGTTGTGCTGGTTTAAGTAAATCTCTCCAGGGAATAATACAAGAAATAGAATGCTACTCAAGAGGAACCTCTGCAGTACATATTTGCATTAATTGCTTTTTGTTCAACGAAAATACAAATTGAATTTGGTAACCGGCATATATTGGGTGATTCATTATCCTTGCAAAGTATCTTAATATTAAATAACTTTTTCCTGCATCAAGCGCAGCAAATTTAAATTTGTAAATTAATCTTCCTGAAACAAAAAAGAATTTTTCCGTTATCACTGGCAAAATATCCATGTTTCTCTCAATTTCAGTACGCAAATCATTTATCAACTTATTGTATTCACCTCCTTGTCTCAAAAAGATTGTTGTACCATGATATGTTCCTTTTGTTGTAATATCAAAATCGCCGTCTCTTATCTTTTGAAATTCATTCCTTTTTGCACATACGAGAATTACTAATAAAACAGTTACAAAAATTTTCAGAAAATAACCATCCAATATCGAACATCTACTATCAATCATCTTCATCTTGTTATTATCTGTCATCTACTATCTCCCATCTGTCATCTGCCATCTGTAATCATTCTGCTCTCGGATGTTTTTTAATATAGATTTCTTTTAAACGTTTAGTTGTCAGGTGCGTATAGATTTGCACAGTTGAAAGCGAGGAATGACCCAAAAGTTCTTGAACTGCCCTTAAATCTGCTCCATTCTCTAAAAGATGCGTAGCAAAACTATGTCTTAATATATGGGGGTTTGTCCCTGCTGCTCGGGCAAGTTTCATAAGATGTTTTCGGACAATATATTGTATAGACCGCGTTGTGAGACGACCACCACGATAATTTAAAAATAGTTGTGGTACATTACTTTTTCTAACATCAATATACTTGAGAACTGCATCCTTTGCTGCTCTGCCAAGGGGAACGATTCTTTGTTTGTCACCTTTACCCTTTATCTTGACCTCATCTCGATTAAAATCGATATCACTGATATTTAGACCGACCAACTCACCGGCACGTAGACCGCAGGAATATAATATCTCCATTATAGCTCGATTCCTTGGATCATCTATTTCTAAAGCCTTCTTAATCTGGTCATAGCTCAGGAACCCTGGAAGGTGTTTTTTTATCTTTGGAGTTTTAATCGTCTCAGCAGGGTTTTCTGAAATTATACCCATTTTTTTCAGACCTTTAAAAAACGACTTTAAACTTGAAAGTTTTCGCGCCACAGTCCTTGCATCCATTCCATATTTCAATAAAAATCCAATAAAGAATGTAATAACTTTCTGGTCTACATCGGATTTCTTTTTTTCCCTGAGGAAATCAAAAAAACTCTCAAGATCTTTTTTATATGCCCTTAATGTATGGATAGAATAGTTCTTTTCCTTTTGTAAATACAAAATAAAATCATCAATTTTGCTGAATAGAAATTCTCTTTCCATTTAATACCCTGAATATTCTAATTCAATTTATTGTTTTGTCAAGAAAGAAAACGGCTAATTCCAGATATTGACATCTATATCACATTACATATAATTTATCTGGAGGTAATTATGAAACGGATGATTATCAGTATTTTTATACTTTTAACATTATCTTTTGGCAGCATAAGCAATATAAAAAGGTTGCAGTGGATTGACCCTTACGGCAGGGAGCCGATGAAGCATAGTAAATGGCACAAACAATATGTAGATCAAAAAGAACCAACAAAAATTGTCAAGGTTTATGAGAAAATCATAAAAAGAAGACAAAATCTCGTTGACATTATCGTAAATGCCGGCGTATATACAGATATCATTTCTGAATTGAATGTGTTTACGCAGGATTTGATAAATGCCGGGTACTCAATTCAGCTCGATACCATGTCAGGCATGTCCCATACTACACTTCGTAACCACCTTGCTTCTCTTCCTGACCTTGTCGGTGCAATCTTTATTGGCGAAACTCCAATTGCATGGTTTGAAACAAACGGTTTTGGTAGTTGGGAAGAGTATCCTCATGATCTCTATTTCTGCGATCTTAATGGCACCTACATTGATGCTGATGCAAATGGTATTTATGATGATCACACAGGCAATGTGGCTCCGGAAATCTGGGTAGGAAGAATATATGCGCGGAATTTGACCTGGGATAATGAAATAAGATTACTAAAAAGATATTTCGAAAAAAATCACCTCTACCGAGTGGACAGTCTATCACTACCTCAAAGGGCACTCTCATTTGTTGAGGATGACTGGTCTTATTGGACCACCTGTGGTCTCGATTTGATCTATTCTGATGTAGTAGTAATCAATGATGAATACCAGACTACTGCTTCTGAATATCGAAACCAACTCAATCAGGGATACGAATGGATACATATCTGCGCACATTCCTCACCCTGGGGACATACTTTTAAATATGGATATAGTGGTTATAAAGGCACTGTATTCAATTATGAGATATTTACCCTGGAACCACATGCGCTCTTTTATAATCTTTTTGCCTGTTCAGGAACAAGATTTGTCGAAGAAAACCACTCTGCAGGATGGTATATATTTATTGACCCTTATGGCCTTCTTGCTGTAGGAAGTACAAAAACCGGGAGTATGTTAGAATTTGATGATTTTTATGATCCGATTGGACAGCAGAATATGTGTATTGGTGATGCATTTAAACATTGGTTTACTCTGTGGGGTGAGTATGACTGGGACTGGTTTTATGGAATGAACATTCTTGGTGATCCAACCCTCAAGCCGCAGGGACAGATTGAGTTGATGTCCACCAAGAAAACGCATCTTTCAATTCACACCTTAATGGATTGGCCCACGCCAGAAATAGTTGCCCCTGATTCTGAATCAGATGCATTCCCTAAAATTATAGAAAATAATGATGATAAAGTATGGGTTGTTTGGGAATCAGGTAGGTCTTATACAAACGGACGTTCAGAGATTTATGGTGCATATCATGATGCCGGTGCATGGTCAAATGCAATGAATATCGGACCACATGTATATTGGGATTATTGTCCGGTAATTGGTACAGATAACCAAAACAGACCAGTTGCGGTCTGGGCAGGCTTTAATGATGGACAGTATGATCTCTATTATAGTATTTATACTGGTTCATGGTCATCAAGACAATTAGTCCATACATCAGACCCAGGATATGATATTAAACCAGCAATGATTAAAGATAATAATAATAATCTGTGGACTGCCTGGGAATCAAGACGAAATATTAATCTTGATATTTATGCCTCATATTTTAATGGTTCTGTATGGACATCACCTGAGCAGGTTACAGCATACTCAACAGATGAAACAACACCGGTAATGGCAATCGACAGTCTTAATAAACCCTGGATATTCTTTTGTCGACGATTTGAAAATAGTAGTGAAATCTGGGGAAGTTATTATACTGGTTCCCAATGGTTAGCGTCAGGTCCAATCTCAGGGAGCCAGCAAAGAGCATATCACCCAGCCTGCGCAGTTGATGAAGATGGTTTAATCTGGGTAGTCTGGCAATCTCTTGATACAGGTAATCCTGATATTTTTGCAAGTTATTTTAATGGCAGTACATGGTCCTCTCCCATCCAGATCACCACCAGTACGGAAAGTGATCTTTTCCCTTCTTTAATAACCTATACAAGCGGTGTAGTATGTTGTGTGTATCAATCAAAGACTGGGGGCGATTGGAATATTTACTATACATATTGTGTTGATTCAACCTGGAGTAGTCCAGAAATTGTTGCAAACCTTGTTGGCGCTGATATAAATCCTCAAATCACCTGCAGTGATTCAAATGAGCTATGGATATGCTGGCAGAGTTATTCAACTGGAAACTGGGAAATAATGGTTTCGCACAGATACGGGTATGGCATTATTGAACAGGAAAACAGAACAACAGAATCTGTTTTCAGCGTATCTTCCACTATATTTTCTAAAAGGTTGAAAATAATAACAATGAAAGCATACCAGGAAATTAAGATATATGATATAAAAGGTTCCCCTGTAAAAACATTGTCTTCAAATCAACAAGGGCATGCTATCTGGACTCCTGGTCAATTGCCAGATGGCGCCTATTTTATCTGTGTAGGAAATAAAAATACTACATCAACAAAAAAAGTGGTATTCTTGCGCTAAAAAGATTTTACATACTATAAAATATAAAAGGGGATGAAATAATCATCCCCTTTTATAATATGCCGCAGAATTATCTTACTGCATTTTTCAGTTCACGACCGGCTTTAAATTTCGCTGCTCTCCGTGCTGGAACATTGATTTTTTCACCGGTACGCGGATTCCGTGCAATCCTTGCCTTTCTTTTGGCAACCGAGAATGTTCCGAATCCAACCAATGATACTCTCTCACCTTTTTTAAGCGCAGATGTAACTGAGTCAACAAATGTATTTAGTGCCACATTTGCTGCCTTCTTAGAAATCTTTGCCTTAGCCGCAATTTTATCAATAAGCTCAGCTTTAGTCATATCTTGTCACCTCCTTTCGTGTCAATTGTATAATTATACTTATAATTCTTTATTTGTCAAGCCCTAAATTACGTATTTACAAGGCTTTGAGCCACACCCTGGCAGGAAACTTAAGTTATATAGTGATTTGCAGGAATCAATACTACATTAATTTGCGATAGCCGTTGAAATTTA
>SOIY01000264.1 GCA_004376785.1 Candidatus Stahliibacteriota bacterium
ATGCCTGTTATTTCTACTTGACTGAAGTCCTGACGATGTCCTTGTTTTCGACGGTATTTTTTTCTTTTCTTAAATTTAAAAACGATAATCTTGGGAAGCCTACCATGATTTTTGACAATCCCCTTAACCTTTGCTCCATCAATATAGGGCTTGCCAAATATGGTATTTCCATTATCCTTTATCATCAAAACTTTATCAAATTCGACTTTCTTACCTACCTCACCAATATGGGCAGGTATGGTTAAATTTTCGCCTTTGCTCACAAGATATTGATAACCTTTTGCCTCAATCACTGCAAACATTACCTACCTCCTTCAACAGGTTCTTCAGGAATAAGTGGTACCTGTTCTTCAGGCATTACTGGTTGTACGGGCATTTCCTCTAATCCCTTCTCAACCGCACTTCTTGTAGTTGGTCTTCGAGAAATCAGAACAAGGAAGAGTGAAGTAACAAAAAAACCAATTGCCAAGCCAGTGGTCAACTTCACAAAAAATGGCGTAGCTCCCTTGCCACCAAACAACGCATCAGTTCCGCCGCCTCCGCCGCCAAATACACTCGACATACCACCGCCTTTTGACTGTTGCAATAAAACCACAATAATTAACAGCACACATACAAGTATATGAAAAAACATAATCACACTATACATTTCTTCTCCTTATTGTCTTCAATTGCCATAATCCAGACATGAAGCATTATATCTATTTTAATGGTGCTGTCAAGTGATTGAAAACTTTATTATCCGTGCAAAACTCTCGGGTTTCAGGCTTGCACCGCCAACCAGTACTCCCTCAATCTCTTGCTCATGCATAAGAGTATCAATGTTTTCAGGCTTAACACTTCCTCCATATAGAATAGTACTCTTTTTCTTTATTAGCTGGGCACGAATAAACTTATGGACATCTACTACCTGCTGTGGTGTTGCAGTCTTACCTGTACCAATTGCCCATACCGGTTCATAAGCAAAAACAATTTTGTGGGCTTCATTCTCAATATCTTTCAGTCCCTGTTTCAGCTGTCTTGAAATCACCTGTTCAGTCATTCCCTGTTCTTTCTCTTTTTCAGTCTCACCTACACAGAATATTGCAATCAATCCAATCTCCAATGCCGTCTTCAATTTTTTATTTAACATCTCATCGGTCTCACCCATTATGTGCCGTCTTTCAGAATGACCAATAACCACATATTCACAGCCGAGAGATTTGAGAAATAACCCGGATATCTCACCTGTGTAGGCACCGCTCCTTTCCCAGTACATATTTTGAGCACCAAGCTTAACATTGCTGTTTCTGATAACCTCGGCAACAATTGGCAATGACGTAAAAGGCGGTATTAAAATAACCTTTCTGTTCTTCACATCGCTAATTAACTCTAACAAATTTTGAACCAGAGATCGTGATTCAGCTGGGTCTTTGTTCATCTTCCAATTTCCAGCAATAATCGGATCCATTATTTCTCCTTTAATATCTTAATACCTGGCAATTCCTTACCTTCAAGATATTCTAATGATGCACCACCACCAGTTGAGGCATGGCTTACTTTATCACGTAGATCAAATTTTGACAATGCCGCAACTGTATCACCACCGCCAACTATAGAAATTGCTCCACCAGCTGTAGCATCAGCCACTGCATTTGCTACAGCTTCTGTTCCTTTTGAAAAATCATCAATCTCGAATATACCCATTGGACCATTCCAGACAATTGTCTTTGCCTTTTTTATGAATTCTACAATATCCTGTTTTGCCTTCTCACCAATATCAACACCACAATAATCATCAGGTATTACAGATGCATCAACATTTTCTATAAGATTACCCTGTTCTGGAGCCCTGGCAATAAGAACATCTACAGGTAGGTATATTTTTGTATTATCTAAAAGTTCTTTCGCAACATCTATAAATTCATCCTCGCAGAGTGACTTTCCAATATTATACCCTTTTGCCTTATAAAATGTAAAACACATTCCTCCGCCAATTACCAGATTATCCACATTATTTAACAAATTTTTTATAACACCGATCTTTGTGGAAACCTTTGCACCACCAATTATTGCAAGTAAAGGTCTTTGTGGATTCTTCAATGTATCTTCAAGATATTCTATTTCCTTTTCCATAAGAAATCCGCAGGCAGGTTCGTCAAAATACGAAGCAATACCTGCTACTGATGCATGTGCCCTGTGTGCAGAACCAAATGCATCATTCACATAAAAATCTGCTAATGATGCAAGCTCCCTGGAAAAATTCGGATCATTATTCTTTTCTTCAGGGTGAAACCTCGTGTTTTCAAGAAGTAAAATGTCTCCCTGTTTTAAACCCTTAGCTAATTTCTTTACCTCATCACCAACACAATCCGAAGCAAAGATTACTTTACGATGTAACAGTTCTGTTAACCTGCGTGCCACAGGTGCAAGACTCATCTTTGGATTAACCTTGCCTTTTGGTCTGCCAAGATGGCTGGCAATGACTGGAATGCCTCCTTGCTCAAGAATATATTTAATGGTTGGAAGTGATGACCTGATTCTTGTGTCATCAGTGATCTTCATATCTTCATCAAAAGGCACATTAAAATCTACCCGTACAAAAACCTTTTTGCCATTAATTGCGAGATCTTTAACTGAAAACTTTGCCACTATTCTTTTCCTGTTATATATTCAAGCAAATCAATCATTCTAACTGAATATCCCCATTCATTATCATACCAGCTTAATACCTTTATCAAATTACCATTAACCTTTGTCAATTCAGCATCAAAAATAGAAGAATATGAATTACCAATAAAATCTGAAGACACCAATGGTTCATCACAATATTGCAGATAACCTTTAAGACTTCCTTGTGAGGCATCTTTGAATGCCTTATTTACCTCATCTTTTGTAGTATCTTTTTCAAGTTCTGCAACAAAATCAACGATGGAAACGTTTGGAGTTGGAACCCTCAGTGCTATTGCATCCAATTTTCCTTTCAGATCAGGAAACAATCCTATTATTGCCTTTGCCGCACCAGTTGTTGTGGGAATCATTGAGAGTGCTGCTGCTCGCGCCCTGCGCAAATCCTTGTGAGGCAAGTCAAGAATCTTTTGATCAGTCGTATATGAATGAATTGTTGTCATAAAACCTCTGCGAATTCCGAAATTTTCATGAAGTACCTTTACTGTAGGCGCAAAACAGTTTGTTGTACAGGAGGCATTTGAAAAAATGAAATCCTTTTTAGGATCGTATGTATCCTCATTTACACCCATAACAAAAGACGAAATCTTTGGCTCACCTTTACCTGGGGCAGAAAGCATAACCCTCTTTGCACCGGCTTTAATGTGCAATTCAGCCTTGCTATACTCCCTGAATTTACCAGAGGATTCAAGAACATAATCGACTCCGAGGTCTTTCCATGGAAGTTTTGAAGGGTCTTTTTCTGAAAAAACCTTGTAATCCTTACCATCAACAGATATGGCATTATCCTTTGCTTTTACGTCTGCATTAAATGTTCTATGGACTGAATCATATTTTAATAAATGTGCAAGAGTTATAGCATTGGTAATATCATTTATACCTACAATTTCAAATTTTTCATTTTTATAACCTGCCCTAAAAACTAATCTGCCAATTCTACCAAATCCATTAATAGCAACTTTTGCTTTCATATAACCTCCTTAATCTCTTCATAATTATAGACAAAAAATTGCCAAAGTCAACGAAATTTTGGAGTGCAACGTGAGACAAGCCTTGCTACTCCATTTTTCACGATTGCAATAACATTGACACGATTTTTAAATTCTGTATAATTACTCATGGCAGATATTGCAAAAGGGATTCGGGCATTTACTATTGGAACTGCAATAAGCCGAGTTTTAGGTTTGGTAAGAGAATCAGTATTTGCCTATCTCTTTGGTGCAGGAAGGTCAACCGACGCTTTTAATGCTGCATTTCGCATCCCTAATCTATTCAGGGATATGTTTGCAGAAACTGCGTTATCTGCTGCATTTATACCGGTCTTAACTACTGAAAAGAAAAAAGGCAAGGAAGCGCAGAATTTGCTAGCGAGCAATGTTTTCAATATATTGTTAATTGTCGTAGGTATAATTGTCGTTTTAGGCATTATTTTTTCACCTTATCTTGTTAAAATCATAGCCTTTGGGTTTGGATCAGTGCCTAACAAACTCAATCTTACTGCAAATCTGACTGCCATAATCTTTCCTTTCTTATTATTTATTGCCATTGCTGCCTGGGCAATGGGTTATTTAAACACTGAGCAAGAATTCTTTGTACCATCATTAGCCCCTGCCTTTTTCAATGTCTTATCCATTGCTAGTCCAATTGTACTTTATGCATATTTGGTGAATAGAGGTATTGATCCTATATTTGGTATGGCAATTGGTGTTATACTTGGTGGTCTGATGCAATTCTGCATACAGATTCCAATGCTTTATAAAAAGGGATTCCATTATAGATTTTATCTCAATTTCAAAGACCCCAATTTAAAGAAAGTATTTAAACTCTTTATCCCGGTAGCAATAGGGCTTGCAGCAACAAGAATAAATGTTACAGTAGATACATTTCTAATTTCCTTCCTGGCTGAACGGAGCATGACATGGCTCAATTATGCATTTAGGATCATGCACCTTCCATTAGGTCTATTTGGAATTGCGGTTGGGACAGTAGCATTATCCACAATATCTAAATTTGTCGCAGAGAAAAAATATGGTGAAGTAAGATCAACCCTTTTTGACTCTTTAAAATTAGTCTTTTTTCTTACGGTCTCAAGCGCGGTTATTATAGCATTTCTCTCTTATCCTATTACGAGAATTATTTATGAACGAGGTATGTTTACTCCTTTTGATACATATGCTACTACTCAAGCATTAATTCTTTATATTATTGGTATTCCATTTGCTGCAGGAATACGAAATATTGCCGCAGTCTTTTATGCATATAAAGATTCCAAAACACCAATGTATGCAAGTTTTGTCGCAGTTGGAATAAATATTGCATTAAATTTAATTTTAATGCGAATTATTGGATACCGTGCTTTTCCTTTATCAACTACTATATCCTCTTTTATAAATATTTCAATTTTATTATACTTTTTGCCGCGTAAAATAGGCGCATTTAACATAAAACCGATTATCAAATATTTTGTCTTTCTTGTTATCGCAGCTTGTGTAGGTGGATTTTTTGGGATTTTTATAAACAAATTTTTATCAAGCAGCTTAGGTATTTCATTTCTGTTTCAGGTCCTAAATATCATAATTAGCGGCATTGTCTCTTTAGCATCTTTCTATGCGGTCTGTTTGATATTAGGACTTGGTGAAGTAAAAAACTACCTTAAAAGATTGATTAAGGGTTAGGGTCTGGA
>SOIY01000203.1 GCA_004376785.1 Candidatus Stahliibacteriota bacterium
ACATGAAACTCAAGCACGTCCTCATCAACCAGAATATGATTCTTTTCAACCCTTTGACCTGAATGTCCTGATTCATTCCATAAACGGGCAAACTTCAGTTGTTTTTTAAAATCCTTATGTATATGCTCTGCTGCATCAATAACAGTTGTTCCTTTTTGAAGAACAACAGGATCATTTTTGACAATCGGTTTACCGATTTTTTTTGTATAGACCCGTATAATGTTAAGCTCCTGAAAAATCTTTCTCTTTAATGTATCTATACCTTTAGAATCTTTGGTCGAAACAGAAATAATAAGGAAGTCTTTTTTGTATTTTTCAATAAATGTATCTTTGACAGGTGATTTTTCTTGACTGTCTGCTTTATTTAAAACAATAATCACTTTTTTCATGTCGCCGAACTCGTGCTGTGTAATAAAAATATTCTTATCATTAATAGAATTTCTTATCATTTCAAAATCTTTAAGTATATCTTTGTTAATATCTAAAACTATTAAAAGAACATCGCCATTACGATATAGCCCAAATAACCAGGGAGGCGCATCATCATAAAGTGGTGGCGTATCTACTATCTGAATTTTAGTATTCTCGAAATCCATCATACCGATCTGAGGCAATTGTGTTGTAAATGGGTAAAGCCCAACCTCTGCATGGGCATTTGTAAGTGTATTAAGTAATGAAGATTTACCGCTGTTTGGAAGCCCTAAAAGAACAACCTGCCCTGCCCCCTGTTTTTCCACCTGATACCATGCCCCGCCTGAGCCTTTTGATTTTTTCTGCTTACCTATACTATCCTTCAGCTTTGAGATTTTAGTTTTCAGTTCTGCTTGTAGTTTTTCTGTTCCTTTATGTTTAGGTATAATTGACAGAAGTTGCTGAAGATAGACTAATTTCTCCTGCAAATCCTTTGCTTCACGGTATTTTTTCTCAACATCGAAATATTGAGGTGGTAAATTTGCTGGCATGGTTACTTTACTCCTAAATTTTTTAAGGATGTCCCGACAAATATTTTCATTAATATATTCTACATATATTTTTATGCGGGTCAATAACCCAAATGATTACACTGCTCCAAGGATGATAACGGAGATGGTTTTATCGCTGTAATCTACATTAATCTCTGTAATCAGGCACGCAGTGCCTCTATGATAAACCGGTTATTCTACCGTCTTTATCAACATCAACTCTTTGAGCATTTGGTATTTTTGACAAACCCGGCATTAGCATAATATCGCCGGTCAAAGGTACTAAAAATCCTGCACCAGCAGAAATATTGACCCCTCTTATCGTAATCTTGAAATTCTCTGGCCGACCATACAATTCAGGATTGTCTGAAAGGGATTTATTCGTTTTGGCAATACAGATCGGTAATTTATCTAATTTGAGTCTTTTTATACGTTTTATATTCTTTTCTGCCTTAGTTGTATAAACCACCTGAGAAGCACCATAAATTTCAAAAGCAACTTTTTCGATCTTTTTTTCAAGAGGGTCATCTAAATCATAGATCGGCTGCATGCAACACTTACCTTTATCAACTTCCTGACAAACAAGTTTGGCGAGTTCCACACCTCCTGCGGCTCCCTGTTCAAAAGCTCTAACCTGAGCACACTCTACTTGCTGCTCACGACAAAATCTCTCAACTATTCTAATTTCTTCCTCAGTATCACCCGCAAAAATATTGAGAGCCACAACAGGTGGTATCATGAGCTTATTCAAATTTTCAATATGTTTCCCTAAATTTGGAAGACCTTTTTCAAGATGCTCAACAGTTCCTGATTGTGGATCTTTTTTTGGTGCACCTCCGTGCAATTTTAATGCTCTGATTGTCGCCACAAGTACAGAAGCATCTACGTTTAAATCGCCTACTCGCGTAACAATATTGATAAACTTCTCAGCACCTAAATCCGAGCCAAAACCTGCTTCTACAATTGTGTAATCACATAATTTTTGAGCCATCTTAATTGCCAATATACTACAGGTGCCGTGGGCAATATTAGCAAATGGACCACAATGTATAAATGCCGGTGTGTGGTCGATTGTCTGCACCAAATTCGGCTTCAGAGCATCTTTCAAAAGGGCTGCCATGGCACCATGTACGCCAAAATCTCGCGCAAAAATAGGATTTCTTTGCATATCAAAAGATACTAAGATGTTACCCAACCTCTCTTTCAACTCTACAAGTGACTTTGTCAAAGCAAGAATCGCCATTACCTCACTGGCAGCAGTAATAATAAATCCGTCCTCCCGTGCCGGGCCATTCGGTTTCCCGCCCAGGCCAACAACAATATTACGTATACTTCTATCATTCATATCCATTGTTCTACGAAAGATTATCTCCCGCTCATCAACATTCAGTTTATTGCCAAAATGTATATGGCTATCAAGTACCGCAGCCAAAAGGTTATGTGCGGCACTTATCGCATGAATATCACCGGTAAAATGGAGATTTATATCCTCCATAGGTAAAACCTGTACATAACCACCGCCAGCTGCACCACCTTTAATACCAAAAACAGGGCCTAATGATGGCTCGCGTAAGGCTACTATAGAATTCTTGCCAATCTTATTCAAAGCCATACTTAGACCAATTGAGACTGTTGTTTTACCTTCACCATAGCGTGTCGGAGTCATCGCTGTAACTAAAATAACTTTACTGTCTTTATTTGTTTTTATCTTTTCAAAAAATTGTAAGGATATCTTAGCCTTAAATACACCACAAGGCAGAATATAATCCTCATCTATGCCCAGTTGCGCAGCCAAATCCATTATCGGTATTAAAGTTGCTTCCTGCGCAATTTCTAAATCATTCTTCATAATTTAAGTATATACCAATCATTTGAGGTGTCAATATAAATGATTACATAGTATAAACATCTCTGTAATCTTATCTTTTGCATCGCTGTAATCACTTTACAAAGGACTTGATATATTTTTAAAAACGGGTAATATATAATATGTTATATAAAGATGCTGGCGTAGATATTGATATGTTAAATTTAATCAAGAAGAGTGTTGGTAAGCAAGCATCTAAAACCTTTCAAAAGAATATCAAATCAACGTTTGGGCTCTTTGGCAGTATTTATCCAATACATAATGATTACCTGGTAAGCAGTGTCGACAGTGTCGGAACAAAAATCATGATTGCCTGTAGAATGGATATACACAATACAATTGGGCAAGATATTGTCAACCATTGCATAAATGACATTCTCACAACAGGTGCAACACCCCTCTTTTTTATGGACTATATTGGCTTCTCAGAAGTAGAAAATAAGGTTCTTGTCCAGGTTGTAAAAGGTTTAGCCACGGCATGTAAAAAAGAAAAGACCATCTTGATCGGTGGTGAGACTGCTAAGTTAACAAGATTCTATCCTAAGGGGCTATATGACCTTGTGGGTTTTATTGTCGGCAAAGTCAACAAGAAAAACTACATTAACACCACAAAAATCATACCTGGTGATATAATTCTTGGACTGAAATCATCTGGTTTACATACAAATGGTTATTCATTAGCACGAAAAGTTTTGTTGAGAAAATATACCCTTTCGTCTTATGTGCCTGAACTAAAGTGTACAATTGGAAAAGAGTTATTAAAAGTCCACTATTCATATCGTAAAGGACTTGAACCAAAACTAAAATTCATTAAAGGACTTGCCCATATTACTGGCGGTGGTTTTTATGAAAATATCAAACGTATTATGCCACTGAACTGCTCAGCCGTAATTCGAAAGAAATCCTGGCGTCCATTGCCTGTTTTCAAGCTAATTCAAGAACTGGGGCATGTGCCTGGTGAAGAAATGTATCGGGTTTTCAATATGGGTGTTGGTATGGTATTAATTATTAACAAAAGTAATCTAAAATATTTTAAGAATCTGAGACCAAAAATTATCGGAGAAATCGTAAAAGGTGATTTCGGAGTAAAAATTATCTAATCTTCAGTATAATATTTTATCTCACCATCTACGATAACGCCAATGGTTTTGCCAATAAGTTCTTTGTTTAAAAATGGTGTATTCTTTGATTTCGACTTTATCGTATTACTGGTGAACTTCCACTTCTTTTTTGGATCAAAAATCGTTAAATCAGCAACTGCACCTTGCTTTATTACCCCTAATTTTTCCTTAAGTATCTTTGCAGGATTAACAGTCAACTTTTCTAAAATTTTTATCCAGTCAAATTTTTCTTTATTTACAAGTTCCTTTATTATTAAAGATAGGGCGGTTTCAAAACCAATCATTCCAAATGGTGCATTTGCGAATTCTAATTCCTTTTCTGCCTGACAATGAGGAGCATGGTCAGTGGCAATGCAATCAATTGTATTATCGCGTAAACCCTTGATAATTGCCTGACGGTCTTGTTCACTCCTGATTGGCGGATTTACTTTATAACTGGTACCAAAACTTTCCAATACCTCGTCATTAAAAAAGAAGTAATGTGGGCAAGTTTCACAAGTGACTTTTACCCCTTTCTTTTTAGCTTCCCTTATTAATTCTACTGCCCCTTTGGTCGATATGTGACAAAGGTGTAATCTCGCACCTGTAAATTTTGCAAGAAGCAAATCTCTGGCAACAATGACCTCTTCAGCAATTACTGGTGATCCCGTCATTCCAAGTCGTGTTGAAACAAACCCCTCGTTCATCAGGCCATCCTGAGCCAGATATTTATCAATCGGATGTTCAAATATCGGTACATCAAATGTCTTTGAATATTCTAAGGCATGCCTGAATACATTACCATCAGCAACAACATCCCCATCATCAGAAAAACCTCTCACCCCGGCATTAACCAACTCGCCGAATTCAGTAATCTCTTTTCCCTCTCTATTTTTGGTAATTGCACCAATGGGAAACACCCTGCAGAGATTAGCTCTTGCTGCCTCTTTATATATATAATTAACAATCCCTTCATTATCAATTGCTGGCTCAGTATTGGGCATACAGCAGATAGTGGTAAAACCACCTGCTATGGCTGATTCACTACCACTTTCAATGGTCTCCTCATCAGGTCTGCCCGGGTCACGCAAATGACAGTGCAGGTCAATAAATCCAGGGCAAACAATCTTGCCTTTTGCATTAATTTTTTGGGCATCATTCTTTCTTATTTCTTTATCGATCTTCGAAATCTTATTCCCGGTTATCAATATATCAAGTATGTCATCAACCTCAGTTTTCGGGTCTATAACCCTACCACCCTTAATCAAAATAGCCTTCAATTCTCTCTCCGATTATACAAAATACGCCCAACATTCGTTCGGGTAAACCCCGCTCTTTCTACGAAGGGTGGGATAAATCCTAATTTCAAAATCCGAAAATCTAAACAATTTCGA
>SOIY01000171.1 GCA_004376785.1 Candidatus Stahliibacteriota bacterium
GTTTTCTATATCTTAAACTTCTCGCCTAAATACAATTTCCGTGCCTTTGGGTTATTTATTAAGGTCTCTGCGTTTCCTGCAAGAAGAATCTTTGCATCATAGATAAGATAGGCATGGTCTGTTATCTCAAGGGTCTCTCTTACATTATGGTCTGAGATAAGAACACCTATACCTTTTTCTTTTAGATGTAATATCAGTTTTTGAAGTTCAGCCCGTGAAATTGGATCAATACCTGTAAATGGTTCGTCAAGAAGCAAAAATTTGGGATTACTTATTAATGCCCTGGCAATTTCAACCCTCCTTCTTTCACCACCAGAAAGAGTATATGCTTTTTGATTCTTAACGTGCAGTAAATTAAAATATTTTAATGACTCGTCTGCTTTTTCTTGAGCCTGTTTGCGGTCCATGCCAAGTATTTCATAAACTGCAATGAGATTTTCATCTACTTTTAATTTTCTAAATACACTAGGTTCCTGGCATAAAAATGATATACCCAACCGCGCACGTTTGTACATTGGCAAATCAGTAATCGTTATATCACCTAAAATTATATCACCATTATTTGGTGACAGAAGACCAACTATCATATTGAAAGTCGTTGTCTTCCCAGCTCCATTCGGACCAAGGAGTCCAACAATTTCGCCTTGTTTTATCTCTAAGTTTATTTTATCAACAACCACCCTACGTCCAAATATTTTGGTCAGATTCTTAGTCGCCAGCATCCTCCACCTTTCTTTTTAAGCTTAAAACACCCCTTGGTTCACCCTCTACAATTATCCTTGATGCCTTACCATCATGAAATATAATGGTAATCGTGTCACCCTCGACTATGTTTTTTGACCCCTCATCAGTATAGTACTTGGACCATCCTTTTTGTACACTTAAAGATTCAATACCGTTGTTCCTCATACTAAACTGACCAGTTTCTCCTTTCAATTCATTGTTTTTCTCTAAAATAACAGGTTTTATCATGGTTCCATTTTCAGTTTTTAAATTATATGAAAACGTATCGCAATATATGGTAATGCTATCAACAATTGCAACGACTGAATCAAAACCATAAAATGTGTTACTATTACTAATTAATTGAAATTCTCGTGCGCGGACATCTATAGGTTCTTTGTTTTCGCGGATAATTTCCAGTCTGGGAGCATCGACTAAATGTCCTTCATCTTCCTTTAAATCATACCACCCACGGTTACTATACCCAATTAAATTATTTTTTCTATCTTCAATCTTTACGTTATTAAACATTTCAACCATCTCTTCAATGCCATTGTAATACAATGAATCTGAACTTATTATTTGATCAGTTGTTATCAAAAATACACTATCTCTTAGATAACCTTTTTTCTCTTTAAAATAGTAGACTGCAAAATTAGATTTTATCTCACCATTCTCATCAACAATTTTAACATCTTGGATAAGAACAACGTAATTTTCTGTTTGATTAAGGCTCGCCTCAGAACACGTAATTCTTGTATTCTCATCTTCAATCACTACATTCCCTAAAAGGTGCACAATACTTTTCCCATTCTCTCTGATAATCTCTACTTTATCAGCAGAAAAAGGCGTCAGACAAAGCAAGAAAAATAAGAACATTTCAAACTC
>SOIY01000123.1 GCA_004376785.1 Candidatus Stahliibacteriota bacterium
ACTTGGTTCTTGGAACTTATTTCTCTGTCATCCCATATCTGTTATCTGCTACCTGTTATAGAATTATCATTGCGTCGCCATAAGATAAAAACCGGTACTTTTTTTCAACTGCTTGTTTGTATGCCTCAAATATTGCAGGCTTTGATGCAAATGCGCAGACCAAAAGTAGAGGGGTTGAGCAAGGCATATGGAAATTTGTGATCAGACAATCCATTATCCTGAATTTGTGTCCTGGATAGATAAACAGGTCAGCAAGACCGGTTAATGCTCTGGTTTTCACATATGTTTCTAATGCACGACATACTGATGTTCCTACTGCAAAAACCCGTTTGGCACTGTTAATTCTTTCAACAACATCTTTGGATATCTCATAATATTCTGCCTCCATTTTATGTTCTTCAATATTTTCAGTTCTGATCGGTTTGAATGTTCCAGGACCAATATGTAGAGTTATTTCTACTATTTTAACACCGCTCTTTTCAATGCTCTCCAATATTTCTTTTGTGAAATGCAATCCAGCAGTAGGAGCAGCGATTGACCCCTGTTCTTTTGCAAAGACTGTTTGATAGTACTCTTCATCGCTTGTAACTGTATCACGTTTAATATAATGGGGGAGAGGAACAATTCCGTACTTTTTTATGATTTGTTGCGTAGACTTATTGAATTCTAAATGGCATCTTGTGCCTATCTTTTCTTTAACTGTGGCAAAGGTATCTTTATCCAAAAATATTTTTGTATTCTCTCTTGTTCTTTTAGCATGCGAAATCATTGCTTTCCAGATACCGGCTTCCAGTTCTTTTATGAGCAGAATTTCAACAATACCACCAGTCTCTTTTTTCCCTTTAAGCCGTGCCTTGAAAACCCTTGTATTATTGAGAACAAGGACATCGCCCTTTTCAAAAAATTTGTTGATTTCATAAAATTTATTATGAGAAATTTTACCTGTTTTTCTTTCGAACACCAACAATTTTGCACTAAGACGATTTTCTAATGGATATTGTGCAATAAATTCCTTTGGTAAATTATATGAAAATTCACTCAGCTTCATTTTTTCGCCACTATATATGATCTTCTGCCTTCTTTGAAAAATTTCTTCAATAATTTTGAAAAAGCAAAAGTTTCAAGAATAAAAAAGAGATTAATCTTTAGACGCTCGATAAATCGGGCAATCATATAGTTCAATCTTGAACCTGAAAAAAATCTTTCTCTCGCTAATCCAAAGACCTGTTCGATTAAGGTCAACAACTTTAGCCAACCCCTGAGTTCGAATTCAAAATATCCTTTTTCAATAATTTTAAAACCGACATCGCTTGCCATCCTTGCTAATTCCTCAGGTTTATATGCTGTATGGAGATATAACTTACCTTTAGTTCCTTCCATCATGCCAAAGCTTCTCATAATCCCCAGTGAAACGAGACGCGGGCGAAAATAACTGTAGCACGGTACAGTGATTAAAACGAACCCGTCTTTTTTTATTATTCCATAGAGTCCCTTTAGAAAATCGATTGGTTTGTTAATATGTTCCATAACTTCACAGGCAATAGCATTGTCAATTGAATTGGGTTTGGCAAACTCAATTTTACGAAGGTCACCCTGGATAAAATTGATATTGGGAAATAATTTTATCCCTCTTTGTAGCACAGACAGTGAAATATCAATACCAAAAACCGCACCTTTTTTCCAGTTTGAAGATAGCCTGCCAACATTGCAGCCGCAATCGAGTAGATTCCCATGAGGCATTGTCTTCATCTTAGCCAAAATCCATTTTTTTCTGAGCAACCCACTCAGTGTAGAATAAACTATTCTATCTTCAGGGTAGTGTTTACCAACGGATTCATAGAATTTTCTGTATTGATCTTGCATCAGAATCTTATCCTTGTCTGAAATCTTAAGTTATGTTTGAATTCTTCTTCCGGAGGAAACTCAATTTGATAAATCAGGCTGAGGACTGTGTTGAAGCCGAATCCTGCACTTGCCATTAGCCTCAAGGTTTTTGTCAACCCTGATGGCTCTGTAGCTGAAAAGAAATATGGAACTTCTTCGATATTATAAATTCTATAAACCAATTCCCCTGTTATTTCTATCCTCCCTTTGTTTTTTATTGGTATTCCGATAAGCAGACTGGTATTTGGTGACCTCAATCGAATAACCAAATCCTCGAAATATTCAGAAAACATTTTAACGTATGTGTATCCTATTTTCGGGCGTACAAGAGGTTCCAAAATAATACTGTATGCTACTTCACCTTTGTAGGAGTTTCTCCTTTCCCTTTCAATTTCGCCGTATTTTTCTATTCTTTCCGTAATTTCAGTACGTCCCGAAAGATTCTGATAAGAAGGGATAAAAGAAAATAGGCGTTCGCGGCTTGAAGATTTGTATAATGCATAACGTGCATCATCTACAATGTCCTGCCTAATGTTGAATTCAAAATCATAAATATCATTGTTTATGGCGAATAAAAAATCATTGGTATTACTTGTAAAATCCTTTTCATTTACATAATTAAATTTTCCTCTTAAATCGAAGATTGATTTTGTATATCCTGCTTCAATGCTGTAGCTCTGTGTAATTACTCGTTCAAAATCCTGTAGTAAAAAAACCTTCTTTATATAATCGCCGCCTTCTTTTTCAATATAGGTTCCAGTAACAGGATCGTATACATAATGCCCTTGTCCTTCATCGACCTTAATGTAAGCCTCATCCCTTTTTTGAGAATATCGTTGACTCTGTTGAAGATTGCCAAGTAATACTATACCCTTGTATTGAATATTTAACATGGCATCACCAAAGAGGAAAGTGGTATCATTGTATAATCTATGCCCTAAGGATAAGGAAAAAGGATATGTAGATATATCTAAAATCGTTGTTATCCCTCTGTTTGTAGTATCTCTGTCATAACTTCCTGTTATGCCTACATCAGCGCTTTTCGTGATGGAATATCTTGTGCTGTAATTGAACAGGTGTGAGTTTTCGCAATTTTCGTATTGGGCATTCAATAGAAATTTCCCTTGTTTTCTTTTCAAACCTGCAAAGTATTTATCTATACTATCAACACCCTCATATCCAAAGTAGAAAAAAAAGGGACGTAGCTTCAAGGATTTACGTTTATGTTCACGGTTTAAAATACCATAACCTAAATCGATCTGGAGAAATTCTGTTGGTGTAATACCCAATGCTACAATCCCCATTTCTTTTAGCGGCTCAGTTGTGTTCCATTGATATTCGTAATCAATATTTTCTTTACCATGTGGCATAACAAATTTTTCATCATAAGATACATATTCACCATTAACCGAAAAAAATTTGAACTTTTTGTTGAGGACTGCAGAATATCCTTTGTTGAAATTATCGTAATTATCAATTGTCGAGAAGGTATTTTTATCAAGATTTGAACCATATATGTTCAATCCGAGACTTTCAAAGACATTAATGCCGATGCCATAAAATTCATCTTTCTCAGGTAAAGGAATAAATTTTGTGGGTGAGTAATTGCCAAGCTCTGTTCCCTCGTAAGAAAAGGCTTTAATATTGGGATCATATATGTATTCACCATTATTTTCGCCTACATAGAAGAAGGTGACATTATAATCACCATTTCCTTCACCAACATATACAAAATGATCGTCCTGGATTATATAATTACCCTCTGAAGAGGTGTCTGCATACGTATGTAAAACAGTGGAGCTGTCTCCAGCAGCCCTTAGACTCTCTTTTTCAGCTGGGGTCATTGAAAAGGTTAATGGATTTTCTTTGTCGTCATACTTGCGACGATACAAACCAGTAACGAAGAAGCTGCCAATTTTTATGCTGCCATCGCTTTCTGTGTAAATATTCTGATAATCTTCGAGCGCCTGTTGATATTCAATTTCGATGCGTGAATGGTTGGTGATAATATTTTTATTGGTAAATGAAATCGTGCCATTCATATAATCAATGTTATAATCTTCATCCCTGTTTAACAAAACCGGGATATCTATGCCCTGTGCCAAATATACCCTTTCACTGCCAGCAATTACATTACCTGCAAGGAAATACGGACTCTGCTTACCCTCTTCGCCGTTAAACCGCATACGTTTATGAGATCCTCTGTTTATAGCATAGGATACAGCCATATGATTATCCTTACCTTCATTGTGAATACCAATTCTACCGCCCTGTATTTCATCCTGGATTCCAAAAGGTAAATATAATGTTAGATTTCCAATCCCACCATAGAAATTTTTTGTGAAAACATTGAAACTCATCTTTTCAATCTCTGAGATTTGTATGGTTGAGGAAGGGGCTGATTTATCTGATAGATTGCCTTCTATTCTTACATTTTCGACCTCACCGGTTATATCAACCTTTAATCCCTGGTTAAATCCCTGATTCATGTCGAATGAAAAATCCTTTACTCCACTAATCCTCAATCCTTCTTCCTTTTGTTCAATGGGTTTGATAGAAACAGGCATAAAGAGTGAATCATACATACTTGTATCGTCCTGAACGAACTGATACTTGTAATATACAGAATCGAGGTCGAAAAAATCTGAATTGTCTTCAGAAATCTGATTTACTATAAATATATAAAGCAGTACCATTTTCACTCAGTATTACAATGATTTCATCGTTAACAGTAATATCAAGTATATCATGCGAAAATTCGATCTTTTCCCAACTTTCATTTAATTTGTAAAGATATTTTTCATAAGGCGAGAAGATTATTACACTTGTACTATCGACAACGATTCTGTTTAATTTTTCTGGAATTTTCTTTTCTTTAATCACATTGCCATATTCATCACAGATGAGCACATTGTTTTTTGTAAGTATGTAGATAGTATTTTCAATTGAATACAGATCATTGATGTTCATATCAACTTTTTTGAATTTTACGTTATTAGTGAAGTCAAGAAAAATGAGTTCATGTTTCTGCTGGTCTGAAAAGATAATTTCTTCTGATGGTGTAATAACAAAAGTATTTATATCCGTGGATGAATAAGAGTTTTCTTTTACCCCGGATGCAAGATAAAATTTATCAATCGATCTGCCGTTATTAAGATAAATTGCAAAAGGGGTAATAAAAAAATCATAAATTCTATAATTTACATCATCAGTAAATGTAATCGGTTTTAGATTTTGCGACTCATCGAGAACGAAAATACTTTTACCAATAAATGGTGCACAATAGATAGCGCTTCTATAAATTTCAATCCTATTAAATTCCTTTTTTAAAGGAATTGTATCAATAGGTTCAAGAGAAACAAGGAATAATAATATTGTCATTATTATCATCATATGCCTTTTTTAATTTCTGTCAA
>SOIY01000228.1 GCA_004376785.1 Candidatus Stahliibacteriota bacterium
TGAATATCAGGTACAATGTTAGGTATGCATTTTCTTCTATTTGGTGATATGGGTTGCTCCCGTAATTATGGCAACAACATCGTCTGCAGTCACATCTTCTACACTTCCTTTTCCGACGACTTCACCATGCCGTAATATTATGAATTTTGTGGCGACTGCAAATGCATGTTCAATATTATGTGTAATAAGAATTATTGGGAGCCCACGCTCACTCAGTTGACGCATGAGTTTCAGCCCTTTTCTTGATTCTGCCACCCCCAAAGCCGCAAATGGTTCATCGAGAAGAGCCAATCTTCCTCCCCAGTGAAAGAACCTTCCTAGAATTATTGCCTGTCGTTGTCCCCCAGACAGAAATCCCATCTTAGCCGTCACTGAGGGAACGTCAATGCCTATATCAGAGAGCACTTCCTCCGTCTCTTTTTGCATAGTACCTTCCTTGAGTAGCCGGAACCCTGGAATTTTTCCACACAGCTCTCGGCCTATAAAGAAATTGGCTGCTACAGTAGCGTTCACACAGATCTCACTATTCTGATATACGGTTTCTATACCAGCTCCTCGTGCCTCAGCAGGGCTATTGAAGGCCACTTTTTCCCGATCGAGATATAACTCACCCTTATCTGCACGAAAGTTTCCGGCGATGATCTTGATAAGCGTAGATTTACCTGCTCCATTATCTCCGAGCAGCCCCATAACTTCGCCTCGATGAATTTCTAAGTTCACATCCTTCAGAGCCTGGACTTTGCCAAAGCCTTTGCTCATATTCACAACTCTCAGGACTGGGATATTATTTCTATCACTACCATTATCCTTATTCATATTATCCTCCATTCATATACACTTTTATGCTTAATTTAAAAATGTAAATAACAGAACTGGTTATTATTTATAGAAACAGTTGTGGTTATATTTAGCTACCTCTCTCGATATTAAGTATCCCATCGCCACAATCAAATTCATTTTCCTGTGCTGATATTGGAGTTTTAAGTATCAAATATACAACCTTTTTAAAACCACAAAAGCTTTCTAAACATTATCATCTATATATTCAACCATTAATTACAGAGGACAAATGAAATCGATATCCTTTAACCTGCAAAACTCCTTTAAATCTGTCAGGTAATTTCCAAAACAAAGATGTATATGATTTGATCGAATGTTCTGATGAAAAATGTTCATATCGCAATCCAACTTAACAAATGCATGAGGCCAGTACTCACGTGCTTCTTTGAATCTTTCCTTCTCAACCTTTTTTGTATTTCCTTCAGCAGCGAATAATACATAACGGCCATTGATTCTGGATAGTCTCGCAAACGTTACAGGTGATTCTCTCACACAAAATACAGTTGTGGCGCCTCTGGCTTTACCCATGTATTCATACTGAACCTCTATGTCAACCTCTCTCCTGCTCTCGGCCATAAGAGTAGGCATGGAACCACAATTTACTATCCTCAATATCTTTTCCTGTTGATCAATGTGGTTTACATCGCCAAAAAGTGAAATTTCTCCTGAAATAGAACGTAGTATTCTCATGGTAAGAGCAGCATTAATATCAGACTCACATGAAACTGTAATCCCATCATCATTCAGGAGAGAAATGGCCAAGCAGGAAGAAGCATAGTTATTTATCATTTCATCCTGGCATTTAACAGCAACTACGTCATATCCATCCTTAACCAAAATATCTTTTAGGGCGACATAGAGCCTTATCGATCTTTCGAGAATCTTCTCATCTGCATTGATTTTTCCAAATGTATCTCCAATCCATTTTCTAACCCTTGATACCTCAGAATCAGGAGCACTTTTTGCTTCAAGATACACTCTAAATGAATCAATGTGTTCTACTTCTATACCAAAAATATTCTTAATTTGAATAATATCAACCATTGTTGTATACATACCCATTACTCTTCCACCAACTACACAGAGTCTCTTCCCTTTTAGATCTCTATCCGCTGCAGCAGCTCTAATAAATGCCGATGTCTCTTTTAGCAGTCTCTCTGAATGTGGTGAACCGTAAAAGAACCTGTGCTTTATACCAAGTTCATCTAGCGAACCATGAACAATTCCACCGGCAGTAAGTGAAAAAGATGCCGGATTATCCTCCGCCCATATTCCAAAAGGAAGATCGACCTCTTTTAGAGTATCGACAACCGTGGGCGTGAATACCCATGTACCTAACAGAATGATTACACAGTCAACTCCTATATTCTCATATTTCTTGGCAGTATTTATACAATTATCAGTTTCAAAAATAAGATTGCCGTCATCAATAACCTCAAATCCAGCCAATCTTAGAGACTTAGCTGCCTTTTTCCCAAAATTTTCAGCAAGATCTGTCCTCTCCCTGGGAAGGCTTAAGGTTATTAGTCCTACTTTTTTCCCCTTATTTGTCATAGATGCATTCTCCCTATTCAAAGACATATTTTAGACATGAACTCCGGCACACCTTGGATACCAAGATTCAGTCGAAATAATGCCCCAGCTCCATAGCCTTCTTTATCTCTTTTATCTCCACCGGCCGTTGTAACATAAATATCCATATAATCATCACCACCAAACGTCACACTCGAAACCTTTTTAGCTGGAAACTCAATCCGTAGATTCTCTTTCCCATCAGGGGCATACCGGACGATACAACCTCCATCCCAACGGGCAGACCAGACATACCCATCCCTATCCACCGTCATTCCATCCGGAACTCCTTCGTTCTCTTGAATAGTAACAAATACCCGCTTGTTCTCAATGTTTCCGTTACTCTGATCGTAATCAAATAGGTAAATTTCTCTTTTTGATGAATCGGTGTAGTACATATGTTTCCTATCCGGCGTAAACCCCATTCCGTTCGAACACCCGATTCCATCTAATATTTTCTTAAGTGAACCATCGAGTTCGAGCCGGTAAAGTCGACCAGGACGATCGTTTGTGGGCATCGTTCCACAAAAGACACGACCTTCAGGATCAGCAATTACATCGTTGAATCGAGTTTCGCGCTCATCAGGAATCTCACCGATTATTGATGTTAGCTCTCCAGCCTTCCAAACTTTAATTGCACCCTTGCTCATAAAAAGCAGCAAGGCTCCATTTACCTGAATAGTAAATCCTCCAACCACGTCTCCCTTGTAAACCTGTTCATGATCTCCGGTCACCGGGTCATAGCGGAAAATACAGGCGGTTTGGATATCGATCCAATAGAGTTTTTTTTCATAAGGATGCCAAAGCGGATTTTCACCAATCGCCAATTTATAATCAACAACCAGTTCTGGTTTCATTCTATTTACCTGCAAACATGTTCAGACGAGACTTTTTTTGTATATTAAACGTTAATCATAGTCAAGGTGATTCTTCAGTTCTTCCATATCGAGTTCTTCCTGATAGGCAAAAAGTGCTGGATTTCCCCCTGTATGTAAAAATATTACAATGTCTTCACTTGTTAACTCTCCTCTTTGAATATGGTCATAGAGTCCTGACATAGCTTTACTCGTATAAACGGGGTCCAGAAAAATACCCTCTGTCCTTGCCATCAATTTTATCATCTTAATCCCTGTTGAAGTTGGTATTCCATACGATTTACCCACATAATCCGTAGTATTGTAAATATCCTTAACATTGAATCTACAGGATAGGTCAAGTCGTTCTGCAGCCTGATTGGCGTATCGAGTAATGAGATCAACAGCTTTTGCCTTCCATACCCCATGAGCAACTCCCATGATTTGGATATCACTCCCCAAAGCTGCTCTGCCAAGCTCAAGTCCCGCCTGGGTACTATCATATGATGCCAGGTAAAGGCGACTAGGATTAATCCCCACCTCATTACATTGCTCTACAATTTCACAAAAACAGTCCACATATGCAACTACATCTGGCGTAAGGTCGCTGTCATTGGCCATTCTCACCACAAAAGGACGCTTTCCCATCTTTTTTAGTTTCGCTGCAAGATCATATATTGCTTTACGTTGTTCTTCTTCATTAGCGCTAATTATATGAACGGATGCGCCAGCTAAAAGGTCGAGGAGAAGATTTCCTTGAATGTTGTCGTCTTTTCTCCCTCTTATTCTTCTCAAAACAAGATGAATTTCAAAACCCAGTGCATTGCATGCTGCAGCAAGCTGTCGCGAATAGTTTGATTGAACACCTGCTCCCCCTACAATTGTATCAGCCCCCTCTTCCTTTGCTTTAGCAAGAAGAAATTCAAACATCCGTGTCTTATTTCCACCGAATGCAAGACCCGTAAGATCATCACGTTTAATAAAAATACGGGGTCCTCCAATTGCCTCAGAAAATCTTGGTACCTCATGGAGTGGTGTAGGTAAAACAGCAATTCTCACTCGGGGAAATGAATTGATCTTTTTTCGTAATTCCTTTATTGTAGTGATTTTGTTCACACTATGCTCCTATACGAGTGGTATCTGTTATTTGGTTTCTATTTCAACGACCATTTCTATTTCAACTGGAATATTCATTGGTAAATTAGAAGTTCCCAAAGCACATCGTGCATGCTTTCCAGCATCTCCGAATATATCAAGAACAAGTTCAGAAGCGCCATTCACTACTTTGGGTTGGTCATGGAACTCAGGTGCACTATTGACAAATCCACGGATCTGAACTACTCGTTTAATCTTATTCAAAGAACCTATAAGTGAACAAATTTCTGCAAGGCAATTCAGAACAGCTATACGTGCAGCCTGATAACCATCCTCTAAGGATAAATTATCTCCAACCTTTCCTATATAGGCAAAGGCGCCATTCTTATAGGGCCCCTGTCCTGAACAAAAAATCAGGTTTCCAGATTGAACAGCCGGAACATAGGCGCCAGCGGCAGGTGGAATTTCAGGTAATGATAATCCTAATTCCTTCAAACGTGCTTCAAAGTCCTTCATATTCCCTCCTTGTTCCTAATAAATTACTAGTTCATTTAAAATAAGACCACACCCTTTACATAATTATTACGTCTTTCTTCAATGAAGCCACTTGAAAATGCTTGTGGGATTTCTTCAAGCTTAAAAGTGTGTGAAATCAGATCCTTTACTTTTACGGCTCCACTCTTTATAAGTTCAATTGCAGAAAGATAATCTAGACCGCAACTCCCTATAACCGTAAACTCACACAGCTGAATTGGCTGTATATCAACAGAGACCGGTTCTCCTCCAAACAGACCGTAGATCAATAATACTCCTTCCTTCCTTAAAGTACTCATTCCCTCATTTAACGCTTTCTCAGAACCAGCAGCCTCTATAACTATATCAACTCCCTTTCCTTTGGTATCCTTTCTAATTGCTTCTGGCGCACTTTCTCTCCT
>SOIY01000074.1 GCA_004376785.1 Candidatus Stahliibacteriota bacterium
TCATTGCTCTCTATTCGTACAAAGTATATACCTGAAGGAAGATTATCAGTGGTCCAATTAATATTGTACAATCCGGGCTTACAAATCTGATTGAGAATCACATCAACACGCTGCCCCACAACATTGTAGGCAGATATATTCACTCTCGACTCATTAATTATAGCAAGATTGATTAATGTCTTCCTTCTAAAAATACTTGGTAAAACAGAAAAGAGTGGTCGCAACTCGTGATCTGACAACTCATTTATACCAGTCGTTGTAAAACTATAGATATTCGCATTACAGGGAACACGATGACCTGATGAGAGAATCTGCCAGACATCTCCATCGCCTGGCGGAATTGTCATTGATCCATCTCTGTTAAACCAGAAAACACCACCGCATAGATAGAAGCGCTTGTGCACAGCAACGTTGAATGTATCACTCGGAGCCCCGGGTTCAAACCTCCATGAATCACCGCGTAGTGGGTCATAAGAAATGGAAGTTAGGTTTGTAGTATCAGAAATTTCAAGTGTGAGTTTTGTAGTATCGGGTGGATATTTTTTCCATCGAACAATAAAATCTGAGCCGCGGAATGACCATTGATTGCCACCAATTGGCGGTGCTATTCCAAAGCTATCTTCACCCCAAATTTCAAAATTACCGTCATAGCCGCTCTGGTTATTGAGAATATCAAAATCAATAAACCTGAAAGAATTCATGTCTACCTGAATATTGAATTCTAAGGCAAAGCCGTCAATTATTGGTGAATACTCATGACAAAGTTCTCCGTTCTGGGTAACACCGAGTGAGCAGTGTTCAATTAAACAGGAACTAGTGGTGATATCCCACAGATCATAACAATAATAGACATCATAAGGCGATAATCCCTTTTCAATTGGATAAAATCTTACTTCATATGTGTGTCCAGTAAGTTGTGCAGAATTGTAAAGAAAGCAATTCAGAGTGAGTGAGTTACATCCCCCTTGAATATGTTCAATAGTTGCGGCAGGTGGATGGTCATTGAGAATAGCAACATAGGTTAGACTCGAATCAACACCACAGGTATCATTATCTTTGGCAACCACCATAAGTCTATAATCACCATTATGATAGTAGAATGTATTCCAGCTATATGATCCAGTATCATCAAGATCCTCCGCAATTGTCTCCCATTCGTATCCTTCTCTTTTTGCATAAAGGTCAATAAGCAAGGTGTCGTGGTCTGCGTCATTTGCCCACCATTCTATTGTCACTGTATCTTGTACTGTTCCAGATAAAGGTGCAAGTAGTATTACATCAGGAACGCCATTACCTGGATTATTTATCGTGAATAGTGAATCTGAAAAATCTTCACCAACAGCAACTGTATCATGGACCGTTACCCTTACAAGATATCTTGTACCATCAGGGAATCCAACTGTATTCCAGTCGTATGTATGAATATCTGGAATGGATGTTACAATATCCTGGTATGTTTCCCCACCATCACGACTGCAGGAGATATCAACAAAGAGTGGAGCGCCAGTTGCTGAAGTATCAGTCCACGTAACTGTATAAGTACCTATAATCTCTTCACCACCATTGGGTGATACGACTGTTATATCATGGGTTAGATAACCAGAATTATAAAGATTTTGGGCAAGGTCGTCATTTGCCAGAAAGTCGTTTGTATCTGCACCAGCAATCACCGCGATCACTACTTTTACTGTCTCACCAGGTGCGAAATCGAAAGGTCCAGTGCATTGAAGAAACCGCACATCAGTTGCTTCAGTAATTGTATCAAAAGGATGGTATATACCCGTAGTATAATTGTACCCTGCAATAAGTTGATATGCCTCAATATCACTGCCTGGATCTGGTTCACCCTGTCCACCAGTCCCTGGATTATGAGTTATCTTAAAAGCAGTAAGGCCTATCTGCTGACCCAGCGTGTCTGGCGGACTTTCAAGGAAGTCAAAGCCCATAAAACCCGGAGTATGAATCCATCCCGGTTCAAAAAAATCTGAATCATAGGCATAGCCGAGGTCTCTTGATTGATCAAAACCAATGAGGTCATCAGTAGCGTCACCAATGTCAGCGTCGCAATTTACTGCAAGCTGGGTGTGAAAAATAGTATCAGGACTGTCATTTACAATTAAATAATTTAAGAAGATAAAATCTTCATAATAATGGTAATCCCAGGCATATCCAATCTGAATAACCTTTATCAAAAGTGGCTGGGAGCACACAGCTGAATCCTGGTCATTGAGAATTGCGTAACTATCCTGTTTGGAGCGAATAATCGAATTACCCAAGGAATCGCGCAAAGGCCAAAGGTTTGTATCTGCAGGGTCATCGCTCATCAGAACCCTTTCATCAGGATTTGTGTAACCTGGCTCGTTTGGTAAATCACCTGGCACAAATTCGCTCTGGGCTGATGAAGCATTGTATCCCACTGAAACCTTAATATCCATCTTCATAACTTTTGTACCCACCGTATGTGCCGCTGCCGTTGTCTTTACAAATCCCCTGATTACATCAGTAAAAGAAGTATCTGTCTTGCCGTGATGGAGCATCAATTCATCTTCAATTAAAACAACACCTGTTGAATCAAACCCGGTAGTAGAGTTGACGAAAACTTCAGTAGCAGTAGGATCACAACCAATAGCAAGTGATGTAGTATCAGTATGGCATTTATTTAAACCGCCAACCCAGACTCCGGCACCATATATATAACTTTCACTAGTGCCCTTTGGCCAAATTCCCTGATCCTGATAACCGAACATACCGTAGTTTGTCATCCTCAGATAAAGCAATCCTTTATCATGATGTCTTTGGCTATAGACTGCAAAGGCTGGGCCTGCAAAAATAATCAAAATGAGAATGATTAAACTTTTCTTCATTTCGCCTCCTATTTTATAATAACAAATTTACCAATTTGATCTCTATTATTAAAAGTAAATCTCACAAAGTAAACGCCGGTCGAAAGGGATTTATCAATTTTATCAATTTTCATTTTAGAATTATACACAAGTCTTCCTGATGTTTCGTAAATTCGTACTTGAGACGGTTGATTAAGATTAAAAAGTAATTTCCCCTTGAAGATTGTCGGTAAAGTTTGAGTAAGAACTTTCTTTTTAACCTGTTCTTCAATCCCAATCTCGTTTTTATAAAGATTGACTTTCAGTTTGCAGAATGGAGTGTAGTATAGGACATCCTCATTTGAAACAATAAGATGATAAACATCAGAATTCTGAGCAATAAATGTGGATGTATCAAAACTGGCAGACAAGTAGTCAAATGCTTTAAATTCTTCACCGAGGATATACTTTTGGAAATTTGTATCATCGACAAAAAGAAGGTCAATATTGCCCTGGGCATATTTTTCAAAGAAACTACGATATACTCTGATTGAATCTCCTGGTCCATATCGTGTAATACAGCTTCCACTACTCTGACCCTCTAAAGAATCCAGGATAAACTCAAACTTCCATAGAGACAGGGAATCGAGAGTTGTTGTATCTGAAAACCTCAATATCGGCAGATAATCCGCAATATAAAAGAACTTATAGTAGTTTGCGCCAGATTGGCTATATTCGATGATTTGAATAACCTCTCCTGGATCTACTGGATATGAACCAATAGGTGTAGATACACTTGCATAGAAATTTCTTAAGTCACCCAGTTCAAACCTGCATTCTCCTTCAGGATTTGTATATGCTCTTGTTGCCGTACTTATACCACCATAAATTGCCTCTGTGGCTATCGTGACACCAGCACCATCGATTGGTCTTCCCATTAAATCATAGACATATATATAGAGTGAGCAGGAATTCGAATATGTACCTGTTACTGTCCACCAGAAACCATCACTACGCCAGTTAAAGATCGCTGAAACCCTTTTGCTACCTCCATATTGTTCATCATAAGCAATGTTTGTATCCGCGATATGGGATGAGCCAAAACCCCTGCTAACTTGATAAGGATAAAACCCCCGCTCATAGAATTCACTCCAGACATGGTCTTCGCAGGGATCAGTTGTCCCAACACACGGAACAAGACAGGTTCTTGATGCAGCAGTTACTAAATCTTGAAGTTCACCACAATTCCCATCATGTTCATGGGCAATGATATTAGGCTGGATCGGACGATTTCCCTGCGCCAATACAGGTACTGTATATGTTACCCAGTTGGCAATAACATCCAGGGCATAGTCATCAGGAGTAAATGGACGTCCTGCAGGAAGCACCATTCGCTCGCCGTTCCATACAAGTTTTACCTCTTTTATTTTCTCGCCAAGATTTGGATAACCACTATCAGATTCATAAAAAAGATATTCTCGCCAGAACATTGAATATACATAAGAACTCATATCGGGAAATTCGTCAGTAATAATCGGATGGACAATATAATTATAGTAGATTTCCCAGGGTAATTCAATCCAGACACTATCGTCATCTTCTAATACCCTGTAGCTAACAGTTGAATAGAAATCTCCATTAGGTAAAGAGTAATCAACAATATCTGCATATTGTAAGGAATCATCGATTTCATATAATAATTCGGCATTTACAACCAACAAATTCGGGTCAAATCCTGAATATGAAAGAATCTCTGGTCCAATATGGCAGATCTGAAAAGTCACCTCATCAACACAATTACTAGGCGCATCTAATATTAGTTGGGCATAAAAATCCTGTAAGGTATCAAGCCTATGAAAAGCTGCAATAAGCGAGTTATGGAAACGCAAAGGTGCAGAAGAAAGCGCTAGCTGAGCCAAAGTAGAAAGGGTTTCAGGAGATATAGAATAAGTGATATTCCAATTTGAATTGCATAAAGCAAAAGAAGAGCTATTCATTAATGGTTCAGAAAAATCAAAAGAATCCATCAAAACCCAGAGAGCGGAATCAGGAAATCTCTCATAACTGGTGCATGGAAAAGAGGGTGGTGATTGAGTAGCCAATTCCTTACCAATGTTTATATACTCTTCTATCGGTGTTGTTAGATCGCATGTTTCAGTTGGTTGCAGTACGAATAAAACTAAAAATAATGCAGTCATAAAACCTCCTTTTATATCACATACAATATATAAAAATCATTACGTTTGTCAATAATCTTATGAAATTTTACTGATTTAATCTATCTTGACTAAAAAAGTATTCCTCGACTTCCCGGAAAATTAAAAAGGAGTTTGTTTTAAAATAAATAGATTTATGTAAATTAAAAACTATTCGAATCTAAAGTTTTTTTTCTTAAAAAGTTTCAGACAAACATCTACAGCATGGGGTTCATAAAGAATAACCCTATTTTTCGATATCTCGTCAAAGGTCT
>SOIY01000211.1 GCA_004376785.1 Candidatus Stahliibacteriota bacterium
CTTTCAAAATACAGATTCAAGTCAGTTCCATTGACCCAGATGGCATAGGAATACACATCTCCATTAATATTTACCAGGCGATGAGCAACCTCAGTTGCGCTCCAGTCACCCCAGGGGATTTCACCATTATTAGGTGTGGACAGCGGCGAAGAAATTCTCCATGTTACACCATTATCAGTTGAATAAATACCGCCAATGTGTGCACCATTATAGATCGTGTCATTGCTACATATTTTGAGATAATAAGCCTTATAGCTGATCAAAATTGTATTACTCACTGGTTCATAAGAGACATTTGGATACTGGCTCGGATAACAATAATACAATGTATCACCAACCCATAGAGATTCTGCACCAATCTGTCTGGCATTAAAGACCTCCCAGGTCCAGTTGCCTGGGTTACCAGTTCCATGAAAGAGCCACATAGAATCTGAATCAAGGTCTGTGTATACTGCCCAGGGCTCATTATTGACTACCTCACAATCGAACTCAGTCCACAAGAACCAAGCATTTGCAGTTACATAGGGTACAGGAAGAGGTAGGGGTGTACTCCATGTATACCCACCATCAGTCGATTCAGTATAGTACGGGTATACAACCTGCGTTCCACCTATGCTGAAGGTATCTTGAAACGTGAAGAAAATATAATTGTCAGTGCCCCAGCGAACATGACCAGTACCCCCCTGGACTGAGATTTGGCAAATGGGGATTGGTCCGATCCATGTATACGCACCATCATTTGTAATCCAAGCATAGATCATCGAATCCCCACCATTCAAATAGCTCCAGGCAGTCACAATAACATTATATGGATCATCAGGGCTAACTGCGATACTGGGCAGCCAGGGATACAATTCATTAGCATTAGGTAATGATATAGGCACTGAAGGTGAAGGTGCAGAGGGAGTACCTTCTTCAATCGTTACTTTTAAATCGCCTGTATTATAGCCTAACTGACTTTCCTGCCAGACAAAGTAGAGCTCACCGGGATTTGTGCAAAAGTTAGGTGAACCATCAACCGCAGGATAGGTTCTTCTTAACTCTCCTGAAAACGGACCATATGTAGCCCACGTTGCACCAGAATCAACAGAATAAGCAATCTTTATTGCCATCGGATTATTAGGATTTGCACTCGGAGCACCATAGATAACAGCAACATTATCGCCATGCTGGCACACTGTAATATTCTTGCCCTGTGATCCCATAATTCCCCTGATATCACCCATTGGTGCAATGAGCACTCCTCTACCAGATAAAAGCAGGGGTGTTTTATTTTCGCTTTCTCCATCTCTTTCCACAGCGATTGGTGAAAGATAGGCAAAGCATACTGCAATGATTAGAAACAAAAAACCACACTTTTTCATATATCCTCCACTACATTATAAATGAAATGTGTGAAATAGGAGTGAAATTTAAGATTGCGAAATAAAGGATTTGTACAATTCAACAGTTTCTTGCTGGAGGTCTATTTTTAATTCTTTTTTAAAACTTTGTTTTAGTTTAAAAAAGTCCTGCTTTATATCTTTATATTTACCCAAATGAGCATAGACTCTCCATAATTTATGATGATATTCCTCTTCATAGAAATTTATTAATATCAATCTCTTCAACCAGGCAAGACTATCTTTATAATCATTATTTTTTATGGCATGATCAACCAGCATTAAAATTTTCTCTTCGTAGAGTCTGTTATAATAAGAACGTAACTCATCTACCCACTCATCATACCATGAATTTGCTAAACCATTTTGATATATAGTCGCTGCCTTCTTGATAGTTGTTTTCAATTCTTCATAATTGTTTTTTAATAAGTCGGCTTTATTCAATAAATTCACAAATTCTTCTGTATCCAAGCGGACCGCAAAGTTTTTGGAAATAACATAAAGGCGATCTCTATATGTCACCGGACTATCATCAGTCGCAGTTACCGATTGAAATGCTTTACGAATATTGTGAATTGCCTTGCGAAAGCTCTTTGAACTCTTTTGCAGAGGAACATCCTTCCATATTGCGTCAATGAGTGTATCACGGGACAGAACTTTTTCTTTGCTCATACACAGGTGACAAAAAAGTTTCATTGCCTTTGATGTCTTCCATAATTCTGAATGGATTTCTTTGCCATCAACAATTACATAGGGTCTGCCAAAGAGAAATATCTCGATAAGATGACAGGGTATATAACCCTGACTTAAAACTGACAAAACATACTTCTTGTCAATTTTCAGTAACACATCAAGCATCCATTTTTCTTTTTGTATTTCTGTTGAGAGCAAATAATCATACCTTTTCTCCTTACTCAACCGCACTGCCTGTTTGAGCATATCTGCTGCTTCATTAATTTTCTCTCTCTTATACATCACTTTAGCCAGCTCAAGCAAAATGCTAAATGACTCAAAAACGCGTTTATATTTTCGCGCCACTTTCAATGAGTCGAATAATATTTTCTCGGCAATGTCCAATTTGTCCTGCGAAATTCTAAGTTGCGCTTCAGTAAGTAATGTCAAAACTGCTTCGGGATTCTCTCTATTCTGTCGTACTTCCTGAATTGCTGCCAGATTTTGCTCTGCCTCAGCAAGTTGTCCAAGTGCAGCATTTATACGACAAAGATCCTGGTTAACTGCGAGTGCCATTCGCTTAATTTTTAACTCATCAACAATATCTTTGGCTTTCTCAAGATGTACTTTAGCTTTGTGCAAATCTCCTAATTCTTCATAGTAATGTGCGCAGCCGCGCCAGAGGGCAGCCAATGAAGATATATCATTATGTGTTTTACTAATTTCAATACCGAGTTTCAGTATTGAGTGAGCCTGTTTTATTTTACCCAAGTATATACAGTGCTTTGCTGCATTGCTAAAAATTATTCCACAGTGTGGTGAAAAATTCTCTTCTTTTTTTAAAAGATTGATTGCATCTAAAAGTTTCTCATAAGCAGCATTTATATTACCAGATTTCCGTTCAGCCATTGCCCAATTATTTATAATACTTGCCTCAAGCCCATCATTTTTGGGAATTTTTTTAACTATTTTGTATGCAGATTTAAAACACTCTATTGCATCTCTAAATTTTCTATACCCCATCCTGGAATAGAGAAGCCCCAAAGAGCTTAGAATACCCGCCCGGGTTAGATCTCGTTTCATTGGATAGATCTTTAAGGCTTTGGTCATCCATTTCTTTGCAGATTTGTAATTGCCACTAATAAAGCTGATAGAACCCAGAGTATAAAATGCATTGGCAAGCCTTGCAGAAGATTTCCTTCTTTTTCGTAATATCTTGACAGCATTAAGAATATTCACTGTTGCCTCATTAGGATAACCTCTAAATGTCAATGCATAACCGTATACCATTAGTAGATCAGCATCCTGGTTCACCATGTGTACTGGTAATTTGTCGATGTAAGAACATAATGTTTCGCTTTTTCCTTTGTTAGTAAGCTCATTACCAATTTTTTTTATTATATTGATCGCTCTGTTGTAATGCCCTGCCTTGATATAATAGTGAATAGCATTTTCAAGTTGCTCTATTTTGTAAAAATAATTCGCCGCCTTTACATAAATTTTTTTCTTTTGTCTCGAATCAATTAGCTTTGAAAACAGAAAATCTCTAAACAGGTGATGAAATCGGTAATTGCTATCGGGCATTCTGGATAAAAAAACATTCTTTTTTTCGAAATCATTGAGGATACGTTTGGAATTGCGTTTTTTAGTCAAAGCGTAACATATTTCTTCATTTAACAATTCAATTACTGAGCAATCAACCATAAATTGCTTTATATCTTGAGATTCACGACTGTAAATCTCCTGGGCAAAGTAATTAAAATAATCTATTTGCCACTCACGGTAATTTTTAATATCAGACAGGGAATCGTGAGATTTAATTATGCTCTTAATACTACCTCTTGAAGATTGAAGCATTAATTGAAGAGATGTAATCCAACCTTCTGAGTGCTTTTCGATTGTTTTAATTTCATTTTTATTAAGACAAATTAAATTGACACTTTTAAAAAGTTTTTTAATTTCTGTACTGGTAAATTTTAAATCCTGAGTGGAAAGTTCAAAAAATTCACTTTTTGCCTTCATTTGAGAGAATAAAAGATGGGGTAGTTGTCTTGATAATAAAATAAAATGCAGAGAAGACGGCGCATGACTCAGCAAGTAATTCAATGCCTCTGTAATCTGTCTTGAGCGGTTAATATTGTGATAATCATCAAGGACAATTATTAAATCTTCAGGAACCTTTTCTACAACTTCGTTAATAAAGGTTCCGATTGTCATCTTTAAATACTCGGATGGATTTTTGATTGTGTTGAGAATATTCTCGGTTCTCCTGCCAAATGCAGGGTAAATCCTTTTTATACCTGCAATCAAATATGAAAAGAAAACACTCAGTTCACAATCGCCTGTTTCGAGTAAATAGAATACATGAGGGCTTTTGATTTCAGATAAAAATTGCAGGATGAGTGTTGTTTTGCCATAACCTGCACCAGCATTGATTAAAATGAGTTTCCTGTTAATATTTTCTTTTAACAATCTGATGAGACGTGGGCGATTGAGTGCATTTTTCTTGACCTGCGGCGGTAAAATCTTGGTTTGAAGAACGATTTCTCTTTTATAATTCCGCCGCATGAATTATAATAGTCCTGTAGCTTAACAAGTCAAGCAAATGATTGTTGTTATCGTGCAATAATAAATTTAGTTGTTTGTGTACCTGCTTTTGTTTCCAAAGAAACAAAATATATCCCGTTGGCGAGCTTTGAGGTATTAATGTTAATAGTATGAGTACTCTTTTTAAGATAGCCGTTGAATACAGTCTCAATTAATCTACCAGTGGCATCATGTATTTTAAGTAAAACATTACATGAATTTTGCAGCACGAATTCTGCATAACAAAAATCCCTGATTATACTAGGTGATATCTGGAGATTTACCCTGCTTACACCTTTATTACTACTTTCCTCAATTCCCCAAATGAGATCACTTACTTCAAAATACAGATTCTTCTCAGTTGCATTAACCCAGATACCATAGGAATACACCACTCCATTAACATTTGCCAGACGATGTGCAACCTCAGTTGCACTCCAGTCACCCCAGGGGATTTCACCATTATTAGGTGTTGACAGCGGCGGAAAAATTCCCCACCATGCACCATTATTCATAGAATAGATACCGCCAACATGTGCGCCATTGTGAGTAGACCATGTTGAATGATTACCAACATAATAGTTGGCTTTGTAGCTCACCAGGACCATTCCGCTGACATCATCATATGATATTGAAGGAT